>DATKBQ010000715.1:0-2970 GCA_035546375.1 Planctomycetota bacterium
GGCCGAGAAAGTAGAACTTCGACTACGACTCAGAAGTTGCCCAGAACCGGGCTCGGCGATTCAGCGCGCCGGAGGAGCGCCGCCCGGCTTCCACTCCGGGCGCAGCTCGCCGTGGGTCACCAGGCGCGCCGCGGCGAGCGCGGCGCGCACGGCAGCTTCCATGTGATCGTAGTCGAGCCGGTCGGCCTCGTCCTGGGGGGTGTGGTAGTCCTCGTGCAGGTCGTAGCTCGAGAAGGTCTGCGCCACGATGCCGCGGACGGCGAAGGCGATGTTGTCGGAGCGCTCGAAGAAGCGCTGCTCGGGCCGCGCGTCGGGGACCACGGCGAGGCCGGCGGCCTGGAAGGCCTCGCCGAGGTTGCTGCGCTCGAAGCCCGTGAGCCACAGCCTCCCCGCGCCGCCGGCGAGCGCGTCGGGCCGGCCGATCATCTCGAAGTTGAGGTTGCAAACGGTGCGCTCGAGGGGCACGGCGGGGTGCTCGATGTAGTGGCGGGTTCCCACCAGGCCGATCTCCTCGCCGGTCGCCAGCAGGAAGACGAGCGTCCGAGCGGGCGCTTCACCCGCGGCGAGCGCGCCGGCGAGCTCGACCACGGCGGCGCAGCCCGATGCGTCGTCGTCCGCGCCGTTGTAGATACGGTCCTCGCCCTCGATGGGCTCGGGGGAGGGCGGGCGCTCGCCGAGGTGGTCGTAGTGCGCGCTGAACACGATCGCTTCCTCGGCCAGCTCGGCGCGCTCCGCGCTGCCACGGCCGGGGATGCGTCCGACGACGTTGAAGGCCTCGGCGTCGACGCGCGCCGGCGCCTCCAGGCGCAGCTCCAGGGCGTCGCCGCGCAGCAGGCGCTCGCGCAGGTCGCCGCGCACGACGATGCGCGGCGCCGCCTCCGCTCCGCGTTCGGTGTGCGCGCGCGGGATGGAAGCCGAGGGCTTCCCCGGAGCCTCGCTGCCGGCGAGCACGACCAGGTCCCAGCGCGGATCGAGCGCGTCGAGCGCGGCGCGTCGCTCGCGCAGCGGCAGGTCCAGGACCAGCGCCGCGCCGCGCGCCGGCTCGGCCGGAGGCCACTCGCCGCGCGGGATCACCTGCACCCGCAGGCGCTCGGCTGCGGGCGCTCCGGAGAGCTGCTCGAAGTCGACGCCCCACTCCGCGCGCCGTTCCTCGCCCTCGCGCGTCCAGAAGGTGAGCGTGGGCTGCGCGAGGTAGACCACGCGGCGCATCGGGACGCGCTGGAGATACGTGCCCGCGTCGCCTGCCGGCTCGACGCCGGAGCGCTCGAGGACGCGGGCCAGGTAGTGCGCTGCGAGCAGCGAGCCTTCGCTGCCGCTCGCGCGACCCGCGAGGCGGTCGGAGGCCAGGAAGCGCACGTGCGCCTCCAGCTCGGCGCGCGTGACCTCGGGCTGCAGCGGCGGCTCGGGAAGCTCCGGCGCCTGCGCGAGACACGGCGTGCACAGCGCGAGCGCCAGGGCGGGTCGGCGCGCCGTCCGCGGGAGCAGCGCCGCCGTACGGAGGAGATCCATCCGCCTAGCAGCCTAGCAGGAGCGCGGCTGCGGCACGTGCTCGCTTCGCTTCAGGCGACCGCCTCGCGCAGGGCTCGCAGCACGCGCTCGTTGGTCTTGGGGTCGGAGACCGTCACGCGCACGGCGCCGTCGACGTGGCGGGGGACGCTGATCAGACCGGGAATCATCCGGCGCGTCACCTTCCGAGCGATCTCGGTCGGATGGTCCACCCGGAGCAGGATCCAGTCGCCGACGGAGGGCATCGGCCGGATGCCAGGGATGGTGGAAAGGCGGGAGTAGAAGCGATCCTTCTCGGCGCCCAGCTCTTCTTCCATGGTGCAGCGCTTTCTCCACGCACGCGGCGTGGGCCGAGACACTGGGGAGGGGCGAGCATCGCGCCGGGGAGGCCGGCGCCCCATCGCCCGCCGGTGCCCTACAGTGCCGCGCCCACGATATCTGGTGTTGTCCGTCAACACAAGCACAAGGGAATGACAAGCTGGCCCGCCGCGTCCCATAAATGGGACAGTAGGATGGGCGCGCTCCCTTGCGCTCGCGGGGAGGGCCGCTCCAAATCCCGCAACGATGCTCGAACTTCCTGTCCGAGTCGAGGTGAGCGGCTCGACGTCCAATCTCGGCCCCGGGTTCGATCTTCTCGGCCTGGCACTCTCCCTATCGCTGCGCGCGTCGGTCGTGGGGCGCTCCGAGGAGGGACCTGTGTTGCGCTCGCGCGCCGGCGAGGCCCGGACGTGGCCGGACGGGTCGGAGGATCTCCTTCTGCGCGCCTTCGAACGCGCGCAACGCGAGCTCGGCGGAGACGGCGCCTGGGTGCTGGAGGCGACCTCGGAGATCCCGGTCGGCCGAGGCCTCGGCAGCTCGGCGGCGGCGATCGCCGCCGGGCTGCTCCTGGGCGAGGCGCTCGCGCCGCGGCGCGCCGGTCGCGAGCGGCTGCTCGGCTGGGCCGTCGAGATCGAGGGCCACCCCGACAACGTCGCGCCGGCGCTCTTCGGTGGCTGCGTGATCAGCGCCCCACGGGCCGAGGGTCCGCCGCGCATCGTGCGCATCGAGCTTCACCCTTCGCTCGGCTTCGCCGTGGCTTGGCCGGAGGCGAGGCTCGAGACCCGCTTCGCGCGATCACTGCTGCCGCGCGAGGTGCCGCTCGCCGACGCGGTGGAGAACGCCCGCCGGCTCGCGCTGCTCCTGGAGGGGCTGCGCAGCGGCGAGCCGGAGCTGCTCGCGCTCGGCGTCGAGGACCGCCTGCACGTCCCCTACCGCTTGCCGCACATCCCCGGCGGCGCCGCGGCACTCGAGGCGGCGCGCGCGGCGGGCAGCCTCTGCGCTACCATCAGCGGGAGCGGCACCGCCCTCTTCGCGATCGCGCCGCACGAGCGCGCGCAGGCCGCCGCCGACGCGATGGCCTCCGCCTTCCGTGCCGCCACAGGCCACGGCACCGGCCGAGTCGTGCACCCTGTCCTGCAAGCCCCT
>DATKBQ010000716.1:0-5021 GCA_035546375.1 Planctomycetota bacterium
CGGAACCGGGGGGTTTCGGGGGGCTGGCCCCCCGACCCGGGGGGCTCGGGGGGCGGAGCCCTCCGTCCGAGCGTCGGCCTCGCTCCTCCCGCAGGGACTCGGCGGAATGTTCAGAGGGCTCGCCATGGGTGCGGGGCTTCCTCGTTGCGTGCTGCAGGAGGCTGAAAGAGCCCTTTCGCGTCGCCCCTCCTCCTCCGCGGTCGGCAGGCGACGCCGAGTTGGGGGCGGGGGCCGGAACGCTCTCCGCTTTGACATCGCCCCCGCCTCCGTATAGATAGCTTCGCCTGCAGGGTCTCCGGACCCCGCGGCGCCCGCTCCGTAGGGCGCTGGGGAGCCCCAGATCGGGCTCGACATGGCACGACGCACCCTCTCCGAGCTGGCCGAGCTTTGCGGCGCCCTCCTGGAGGGCGACCCCTCGCGCACGGTCGTAGGTCCGGCCTCGCTGCGGGACGCAGGGGGGGACGAGATCAGCTTCTGCGCCCAGCCGCGCTACCGGCGCGAGCTCGAGAGCACCCGCGCCGGCGCGGTCGTCGTGCCGCAGGCGCTCGAGGTCGGGCGCCGCGATTTGGCGGTGCTCCGCTGCCGCGACGCCAGCCGCGCCTTCTCCAGGATCGTGGAGAGCTTCGCGCCCGAGCGCTGGCGGCCCGAGCCGGGCGTCCACCCCAGCGCGGTCGTCCATCCCTCTGCCCGCGTGGACCCCGGCGCGGCGGTCGGCGCCCTGTGCGTGATCGGGCCCGGGTGCGAGCTGGCCCTGGGGGTCGTCCTGCACCCGCGCGTCACGCTCGGCGCGCGCGTGCGACTGGGCGAGCGCACGGAGATCCATCCCGGCGCCGTCTTGTACGACGGCGTCTCCGTCGGAGCTGGTTGCCTGATCCACGCCGGCGCCGTGCTCGGCGCCGACGGCTACGGCTTCGAGCCCGGACCGGAGGGATGGGACAAGATTCCCCAGTGCGGGACGGTGGTGCTCGAGGACGACGTCGAGGTCGGGGCCAACACGACCATCGACCGCGGCCGCTTCGGCGCCACCCGCATCGGGCGCGGCGTGAAGCTGGACAACCTCGTGCACGTGGGACACAACGTGGTCGTGGAGGAGGGCGCGATGCTCGCGGCGCAGGTGGGCGTCTCCGGCTCGGCGCGGATCGGCCGCGGCGCGTTGCTCGGCGGTCAGTCCGGCGTGGGCGGCCACATCGCGGTCGGGGCGGGCGCGCGCCTCGCGGGCCAGAGCGGGGCCATCGGCGACGTACCGCCGGGCGCCGACTGGCTCGGCATGCCGGCGCGCGACCGCCGCGAGACCCTGCGCGGCCTGGCACGGCTCGCTCGGCTCGGCGAGCTGGAGGCGCGCCTGCGCGCCCTGGAGCGCCGCGCGCAGGAGGGTGGGGCGTGAGGAGCCAGCGCACCCTGCGCACGGCGGTCGAGTTCTCGGGCCAGGGCCTGCACAGCGGGCGCAACGTCGACGCGCGGGTCCTGCCCGCGCCGCAGGGGACCGGCGTCGAGTTCGTGCGCACCGACCTGCCCGACGCGCCGCCGATCCCCGCGCGCATCGCCTACCGCGTCTCCACCGACCGGCGCACGCGCCTGCAGCGCGGCAATGCCGAGGTCGAGACGGTCGAGCACCTGCTCGCGGTGTGCATGGGGCTCGGCATCGACAACCTGACGGTCGAGCTGTCCGGCCCCGAGGTGCCGGGGCTGGACGGCAGCGCCATCGCGCTCTTGGAGCTCTTCCAGAACGCCGGAACGGTCGACCAGCGCGCCGAGGCGCGCGTCTTCCGCCTGGGCGAGCCCCTGTACGTGCGCGACGGCCCGGCGACCTTGGTGGCGCTGCCGTCGGAGGGGCCGTCGCTCACCTTGCAGTACATCGCTTCCTTCGACGAGCCCGGCGTCGAGGGCGGCTCCTTGCAGCTCGAGATCACTCCCGAGGCCTTCGCGCGCGAGCTCGCGCCGGCGCGCACCTTCTGCCTGGCCTCGGAGGTCGAGGCGCTGCAGGAGGCGGGCTTTGGCAAGGGGGCGAACCGGGAGAACACGCTGGTGCTCGGCGATCCGGCCTCGGTGCTGCGCATGCCGGGCGAGCCGGTGCGCCACAAGATGCTCGACCTGCTCGGCGACCTGTACCTGCTCGGCGCGGACCTGCAGGCCCACGTGATCGCGACGCGCTCGGGCCACACGACGAACGCGGAGCTGGTGCGGCGCCTGAGCGACCGCATGCAGGCCGAGGAGACCGGCGGCCTGATCCGCCGCGAGTCGGGGCTGGACGTGCGCGAGATCATGCGCATGCTCCCGCACCGCTACCCGTTCCTGCTGATCGACCGGGTGCTCGAGATCGAGGGCTACCAGCGCGCGGTGGCGCTCAAGAACGTGTCGATCAACGAGCCCTTCTTCGAGGGGCACTTCCCCGACCAGCCGCTCTTCCCCGGCGTCCTGCAGCTCGAGGCTATGGCCCAGCTCGCCGGCGTGCTCCTGCTGCGCAAGCTGGAGAACACGGGGAAGCTGGCGGTCCTGTGGTCGATCGACAAGGTCAAGCTGCGCGGCTCGGTGGTCCCCGGCGACCAGCTGCGCATCGAGGTCGAGACGATGCGCATGAAGGGCCAGACCGGCCAGGTGCGCGGGACCGGCTCGGTCGGCGGCCGCGTGGTGTGCGAGGCCGTGCTCATGTTCACGCTGGTAGATCCCCCCGGCAGCCCGCAGGGCTCGCGCTAGAGGGACGCAGGCGAGCCCGAGACCCTTCCAGAGGATCGACAGGAGAATCGATGCCCACCCAGATCCATCCGACCGCCGTCGTCTCCCCGCGGGCCGAGCTCGGCGCCGGCGTCGAGATCGGACCCTACAGCGTCGTCGGCGCGGCGGTGAAGGTCGGCGACCGCACGCGCATCGGCCCGCACGTGGTGATCGACGGCGAGACCCGCATCGGCTGCGACAACGTGATCGTCGGCCAGGCGAACCTGGGCGGGCCGCCCCAGGACCTCTCCTACCGCGGCGAGCCCACGCAGCTCGAGATCGGCGATCGGAACACGATCCGCGAGTTCGTCACGATCAACCGCGGGACGGTCAAGGGCGGCGGGATCACGCGCGTCGCCAGCGACTGCCTGTTGATGGCCTGCTGCCACGTGGCGCACGACTGCCAGCTCGAGGAGCGGGTCATCCTGGCCAACTGCGCGCTGCTCGCGGGGCACGTCTACGTCGGCCGAGGCGCGAGCATCAGCGGCGGCAGCGTCGGGCACCACTTCATCACCATCGGGCGCTTCGCGTACGTCGGCGGCATGTCGCGCATGGCGCAGGACGTGCCGCCGTTCGTGATGTTCGAGGGCCATCCGGGCCGCGTGCGCGGCGTCAACGTGGTCGGGCTGCGCCGCGCGGGATTCAGCGAGGACGAGATCGAGGGCGTGGTGGGCGCCTACCGGCTGATCTACCGCTCGGGGGCGCCGCGGCTGCGCACGCTCGAGGAGCTCAAGCGCGACCCGGGGTCGTCGCCGCTGGTGCTCGAGCTGGTCGAGGCCCTCGAGCAGACGAACCTGGGGCTCAAGGGCCGCTACCGCGAGAGCCTGCGCGCCGACTTCGCCCGCGCGGGCGCCGAGCGGATCCTCGGCGCCGCGCATGCCTGAGCCGGGACGGGCGCTGCGCGCGGCCGTAGTCGGCGCGGGACGGCTGGGGGCGTTCCACGCCCGGATCTACGCGGCCCACCCGCTCGCGGAGCTGGTCGCAGTCGTCGACGTGGACGAGGAGCGCGCCCGGGCCCTGGCGGCGGAGCTCGGATGTCGCGTCGCCGAGACGGTCGCGGAGCTTCCGCTCGACCTGGATCTGGTCTCGATCGCCGTGCCGACCGCGCGCCACGTCGAGGTCGCCGCGCCGCTGCTCGAGCGCGGGCTCGCGTGCCTGGTGGAGAAGCCGCTCGCCGCCAGCGCCGCCGGGGCCGAGGCGCTCCTGGAGGCGGCGCGGCGCGGCGGCGCGACGCTGTCGGTGGGCCATGTCGAGCGCTTCCAGCCCGGGCTGCGCAAGGTGCGCGAGCTGGCGCTTGCGCCGCGTTTCATCGAGTGCCATCGCCTGGCGCCGTTCAGCTTCCGCGGCACGGACGTCGGCGTGGTGCACGACCTGATGATCCACGACCTGGATCTCGTGCTCGAGTTGGTCGGCTCTCCGGTCGCCTCGTTCGACGCCGCCGGCGGCGCGATCTTGACCCACGGCGAGGACATCGCCTCGGTGCGGCTGGTCTTCGAGAACGGCGCGCGGGCCAACGTGACCGCGAGCCGCGTGTCGATGGCGCCGATGCGCCGCTTCCGAATGTTCAGCGCCGACGCGTACGTGAGCCTCGACTTCCAGAAGAACTACGGCCTGCTCGTGCGCAAGGGGCCGGAATGGGAGCGCGCGCGAGCCGAGCTGGCGGCGCTCGGGCCCGAAGAGCTCGCGGCGCGGGCGGGCGAGCTGCCGGCGGGGCTGATCGAGGTGGTCGAGCTCGAGCTGGAGGGCGAGGAGCGACCGCTGCAGGCCGAGATCGACGCCTTCCTGCGCGCGGTGCGCGATCGAGCCGAGCCGGAGGTCACCGGCGAGGACGGCCTGCGGGCGCTGGAGCTGGCCGACCGGATCGCGGAGCGGATCGGGGCGCAGGGGTGGTAGGTGCCGCCGCGCCACCCAACCACTGCACGGGGCTCTCCTCGACTAAGGACGCTCGCCGAGCCGCCGCATCACCACCCGCGCCAGCGCGCGGGTGAACTCGGGCACGTCGTCGTCGTCGAGGTGCGAGCCGTCGTAGCAATCGAAGCGCGGGAAGTCGGGCTCGTCGCCGGCGTGGATCACGGTCGCGCTGCTCGAAGCCGCGAAGCGGTCCCAGTAGCGCGCGCGCGGCCAGCGGCGCTCCTCGATCTCGGCCCTGCGCCCGCAGGCCGGCAGGAAGAAGGCCGCGACGCGCGCGCCGCGCGCCTGGAGCGCGGCGACCGCTCGCTCGAGCCGCGCGAGGATCGCCTCCGTCTCCGCCTCGCCCGCCGGCTGTCCGCTGGTCTCCGCCACCTCCAGCTTCCAGTCGACGAACCCGC
>DATKBQ010000717.1:0-3523 GCA_035546375.1 Planctomycetota bacterium
TCGCCTCCGCAGGCGGCCGGCCAAGCTCCGAGCAACGCAACGAGCGCGGCGGCGGCGCGTTCCTTCGCACCCAGGCGGTGGACGAGCTGCCCCCAGCCCCAGGCCAGGCCGCCGTACACGTAATAAAGGAGGTGGAGCAGGAACGCCTGCAGCGCGAAGATCGCCCCGCCGCGGCGCAGGAAGAGCTCGTAGAGGCGACGATTGATCCACACCACCGGCGCCAGCGCGGCCAGCGGCAGCCACAGCCAGGCCGCGATGGAGCGCAGCTCCGGCGCCAGGGCTCCCGCGGGAACCAGCGCGACAGCCAGGAAGACGAGGACGACGCACAGCCGCTGCGCCGGCGCCAAGTTGAGGTCGCGGCCGATCCCGGGCCGCTCGATCATGAGCCGCGTCCACGGAATCGCGCGCCGGGTCACGTCGACGCGCACCATCTCCAACAGCCGCCAGCGCTTGAGGTGCTTGCACTGGATGTCGGGCCGCAGCCGGATCGGCACGCCGGCCGCGTGCAAGCGCACGCCCAGCTCGACGTCCTCGATGGACGGGTGGCGGTAGCGCTCGTCGAAACCGCCGGCGCGCTCGAAGACCGCGCGGCGCATGGCGCCGCAGCCCGCCCAGAAGGTCGTCGCCTCGCGCGGGCCGGTCTGGTGGTAGAAGTGGTGCATCAGGTTGCGGTAGCGGCTGACCATGCCCGGGCTCGCCGGCGCGGCGTCGTAGGAGCCGAAGACCGCGCCTACGTCGGGTTCCAGGGTGAGCACGGCTCGCAGCTTCGCGAGCGAGTCGGGCTGGACGACGACGTCGGAGTCGACGAAGGCGAGGATCTCGCCGCTCGCGATCCGCGCGCCCGCGTTGCGCGCGACGGCCGGGCCGCGGTTGGTGTCCAGGCGGACGTAGCGCGCCCCGCTGGAGCGCGCCAGCTCGATGGCCGCAGGATCGGAGCTGGCATCGTCCACCAGGATCAGCTCGTGCTCCGCGCTCGAGCTCGCCAGGCCCGAGAGGCACGCGCGGAGCCTGTCGGCGCCGTCGTGGAAGGGCACGATGACGCTCAGGGTGGGCTCGGGCATCCTTCGAACGCTTCGCCGGCGAGCGCAGCTCGCGCCAGATCCTCGGGTAGCCCCAGGACGTGCACGCCGGCCGCGCGCTAACCTACACCGCCGCCGCTCGCGCCGCGAAAGGGAGTCCAGCCGTGCGCCTCGCGATCCAAGCCAGCCTCCTCGCGCCGCTCGCCCTGCTCCTCGCCGCCGTGTCGACGGGCGGAGCCGTGCAGGAAGGGAGCGGTCCGGACTGGCCCGAGATCCTCGGCCCGCCGCAGGGTTCCTGGCCTCCGCCCCAGGAGCGTGTCGTCTGGCGCGAGGATCTCGCCGCCGCGCTGGATGAGGCGCGCGAGAGCGGCCGGCCGCTGTTCGTCACGCTGCGCTGCCTGCCGTGCAGGCAGTGCGCCGATTTCGACCGCGCCGTGCTCGAGGGCGGGCCGTTGCTCGATCCTTTGCTCGCGCGCTTCGTCACCGTGCGGCTGACCCGCGCCGACGACATCGACCTGCGCCTGCTTCCGATCGAGGGCTTCCAGGACCTCGACCTGTCGTGGTGGGGCTGGTGCCTTTCGCCCGAGGGACGGGTCTACGCTGTCTTCGGCGGGCGGGACGAGGTCTCGGATTCGACGCGCATCTCGCCAAGGGCGCTCGCCGCGACGCTGCGCCGCGTCCTCGACCACCACTCGGACCCTCGCCGCAAGGGCTGGAACGTCGACGGCCCCGCGCCCGAGCTGGCCGGCAAGGCGCGCACGCCGCGCGACCTCGAGGGCTGGCGCTCCTGGAGCCGGCGCGACGCCGCCGCGCGCGGCGCGGACGGCTGCCTGCACTGCCACGAGGTCGCCGAGGTCCTCCGCCAGCCGGCGATCGACGCGGGGACGTTCGACAAGGGGCGCGACCTGACGCCGTGGCCCTTCCCCGAGAACGTCGGCCTCTCGCTGGCTCGCGACGACGGCTTGCTCGTCGAGCGTGTCCAGCCCGGAAGCCCCGCCGAGCGCGCGGGACTGCGCGCGGGGGATTCGCTCGCGGCCGCTGGAGAACGGCGCCTGTTCGGCCAAGCGGACTTCCGCGGGGTGTTGCACCGCTCGCCGAGCGGCCCAACGCACGTGCACGTCCTCTACCGGCGCGGGACCGAGCTGCGCAGCGGCGATCTCGACTTGGCCGAAGGCTGGCGCGCCACCGACCTCTCCTGGCGCAAATCGATCGCCGAGGGCAACTTCGGCGCGCACCCTGGCTTCCCGTGGGCGCACCCGGCGAGCCCGGCCGACCGCCGCCGTCTTGCAATCCCCGTGGGCTCGATGGCGCTGCGCCCGTGGTTCGGCAAGCAGCGCGACACGCCAGCGCAGCTCGCCGGCTTGACCGCTGGCGACGTCATCGTCGCCGTGAACGGCCACTCGCCCGACGTCTCCGGCCGCGCATTCATGGTCTGGTTTCGCCTCCACCACGACCCCGGCTCGACGGTCACACTTCTCGCCCGCGACCCCCGTGGCCGCGAGCGCGAGCTCCGCTACGAAGTCCGCTGATTCATCCCCGCGATGGTTCACCACTTTCCCTTACCTGCCGCTCGCACGCAGCCGGTTGCAAGCAGGAGGTAAGGGAAAACGGTGAACCATCGCGGGGATGAATCATCAGAAGTAGCCGAGGCGGCGAAAATGAGCAGCGACGTCGGCGGAAAGCTTGCCCCGCTCGCCGAGCTGGTCGCAGGCGGCGCGGAAGAGGTCGAGCTCGGCGCGCAGCTCGTCGAGGCCTTCGGGCGGCGGATCGTGGGTGAATAGATCCTCGAGCTCGCCGGGGTCGCGGGCGAGGTCGTAGAGCTCGTAGCGCGGCTCGATCCGCTGGGTGTCGAGCCAGTGCTCGGAGATCCAGATCAGCTTCAGGCCGCCGCGGCGCAGTGACACGCGCTGGCCGTCGAGGGCGAAGCCGGAATGGGAGCCGTCCATGCGCGCCAGGGCCAGAGAAGGCCTTTCGGATGCACTGTCGCCGTTGCCGAGCATCGAGAGCAAGCTCGATCCACCGCGCATGCCTTCCGGCTCGAGCCCTAGTGCCTGCAGGACCGTCGGCGCGACGTCGGACAGGCGCGCTTGCGCGGCGATGCGCGAGCCGGCGTGCTCCGCGCCGGGAAGGCGGAGGATGAGCGGGACGTGCAGCTCCTCGTCGTAGAGGAAGGCGCCGTGGTCGAAGAAGTAGCCGTGCGAGCCCAGGCCCTCGCCGTGGTCGGAGGTGAAGGCGACGAGGGTGCGCTCCAGTTCGCCGCGCGCCGCCAAGGCGTCGAGCAAGCGCCCGATCTCCTGGTCCGCGTAGGAGATCTCGCCGTCGTGCAGCGCGACCATGTGATTGCGAGCGGCCTCGTCGCGCACCAGCTCGCGGCGCTTCGGCGTCGGGAGCTCGTACCAGTCGAATCGACCGTACTGGCCCGTGTCGCGGTAGCTCGGATCGTGCATCCGGTCGAAGGGCGGCGGGGGCTCGTAGGGGGCGTGCGGGTCGTAGAGGTGCACCCA
>DATKBQ010000718.1:0-4998 GCA_035546375.1 Planctomycetota bacterium
CAAGGACGGGCCGGTCCGCAGCGAGCTGGTCGCCACCGCGGAAGGCCGCGCGGCGCTGATCCCGTGTGGCGACTCCCTCGCCAGCCGCTGACCGCCCGAGAAAGTGAAACTTTGACTACGACTCGAAGTTTCACTTTCTGAGCCACCGCCCGACGACCCGACCGCCACCGGCTCCAGCTCACGCCAGCCCCTTCCGATCGACCCCAGCGGCCCATGCTTGCCCGCTGGCTCACCTCCGCCGCGCCGCTGCTGCTGGCCGCTGGCTTTGGCGCCGCCTCGATCCAGGTTCCTCCTTCAGCTGCACCTCAGGCGGCCGAGGTCCCCGCGGCCACCCTGGAGGAGATCTACGCCGACCCCGCCGGCTGGCTCGGCCGGCGTGCGCGGGTCGTCTTCCAGCTCCAAGGTCCTCTGGAGAGCTGGAATCCGGGGATGACCCGGTTCGGCGCCGCCGACTACGCCGCCGTGCGGGCCTGGGCGGACGGCCAGCGGCTCTGGGAGCCGAAGGCCTACGAGCAGCCGATCGCCGTCCTCTTCGCCCGCCGCGGCACTCCCGCGCAGGCGGTCCTGGCCGCGGGCGCTCCCTATGCCCGCTTCGAGGCGCACGCCCATGTGCGCCAAGCGTTCTTCGACCGGCCCTGGATCGAGATCGACGAGCTGAAGCCGCTGCCGCACGCCTGGAACGAGGGCGCACTGGTGCACGCCGGGCGTGCGGCTCAGCTCATGGAGGCCGGCGAGTGGGCGCTGGCCCAGGAGGACCTGGCTCGGGCGCTGGCCTCCGAGCTGCCCGAGCACGTTCGCACGGAGTTGGAGCGGTTGCGCGAGAGCTGCGTCGCTTCCCAAGGCGGGCGGCGCGCGCGCTGACTCCCCCAGCCCCCGCCGCATCGCTGGCACGCCCATTGCGGTTTTGGGATCCTGGCAGCCTCTCGCGGCGTCGGATACCGCGGGCCGCACGCGCGGTCGTTCGCTGCCCTACATGCTGATCGAGCTGGTGGTCCGCGACTTGGCGCTGATCGAGCACGTCGCGCTCGCCTTCGGGCCCGGTCTCAACGTGATCACCGGGGAGACGGGCGCGGGGAAGAGCCTGCTCGTCGGCGCCCTCGAGCTCTTGATCGGCGAGCGCGCCAAGCCGGGCCTGGTCCGCCAGGGGGCCAAGCGCGCGCACGTCGAGGCCCGCTTCACCCTTCCCCAAGGCCCTGCGGGCGAGCGCGTGCTGCGCTGGATCGCCCGCCACGCCCCGCAGCTCGCCGAGGAGTGGCCGAGCGACGGCCAGGAGCAGGAGCTGATCCTCTCGCGCACCCTCAGCTCCGAGGGCCGCACGCGCAGCTACGCGAACCAGCTCCCGGTCACGCGTCACGTGCTCACGGAGCTCTCGCGGCGCCTGATCGAGATCCACGGCCAGAACGACCACCAGCGGCTGCTCGAGCCGGCGGAGCAGCTCCGGCTCCTGGACGCCTTCGGCGGTCTCGAGCCCTCGGTCGAGGCCTATCGCAAGGAGCGCGCGGCGTGGCTGGCGCTGGCCCAGCGCTCGCTGCGCCTGCAGGACGAGGAGGCCGGACGGCGCGACCGCCTCGACCTCGCCCGCTTCCAGCTCGCCGAGATCCGCGCCGTAGCCCCGGAGCCCGACGAGCGCGCGCGGCTCTCGCCCGAACGCGAGATGCTGCGCCACGCGCAGACCCTGAAGGGCGGCCTGGCGAACCTGGTCGACGAGCTGAGCGAGTCGGAGGGTGCGTTGCTCGACCGGCTGCGGCGCGCCGAGCGCTTCGCGATGCTCTGGAAGGACGACGTCGCCGCCTTCGCCGCGCCCGCGGCCGAGCTGTCCGCCTCGCGCGTGCATCTGGAGGAGGCGGCGCTCGCCCTGCGCTCGTTCCTCGAGCGGCTGGAGGTGGATCCCGAGCGGCTCGAGGCGGTCGAGGGCCGCCTGGCGGAGCTGGAACGGCTGGAGCGCAAGTACGGGGTCGACGCGGCCGGCCTCGCGGAGCGCGCGCGCGAGCTGGAGGAGGAGATCGCGCGCGTCGAGCTCGACCCAGCGAGCCAGGAGCACCTGGGCGCGGAGATCCCCTCGGCCCGCGAGCGGCTGCTCGAGCACGGCGGGGAACTGCGGCGCGCGCGCAAGGCGCTGCGCGTCCGGATCGCGCGGGCCGTCCACAAGACGCTCGCCGAGCTGGGGCTGGAGAAGGCGCGGTTCGACTTGCGGCTCGGGCAGCGGGCCGAGGACGAGAGCGATCCCGCGCGCGCGGGCCACCGGGGCCGCGCCGCCCTCGAGGCAGACCTGGCGATCTTCGGCGAGCGCGGGATGGACCGCATCGAGTTCCTGCTCACCGCCAACCCCGGCGAGCCGCTCCAGCGCCTGCGCGACGTGGCCTCCGGCGGCGAGACGGCGCGCATCATGCTGGCCCTGCGCAGCGTGCTCGCTTCGTCATCGCGGAGGGCCCATCGGGGCTCGGGCGAGTCCGCCCGCAGCCTGGTCTTCGACGAGATCGACGCCGGCGTCGGCGGCCGCCTCGGCCCACGGGTCGGCGCGCACCTGCTCCAGCTCGCCGAGCACCATCAAGTCCTGTGCGTGACCCACCTGCCCGCGCTGGCGGCGCTCGCCGGGCGCCACTTGCGCGTGACCAAGCGCCTTCACGAGGGCCGCACCTGCACCGAGGTCGAGGAGCTGTCGGGCGAGGCGCGCGTCGAGGAGGTGGCCGACATGATTGCCGGCGGCGCGAGCCACGAGACCGCGCGAGCGGAAGCGCGGCGCCTGCTGAAGGGCTGACGGCCCGGGCGGTCAGCGCGGCGGACTCGCGCCGCGGTCGGCTCAGCGCCCGCCCGCCGGGATCACTTCCGGCGGGGACTCGGATTCCGCTGGGTCCTCGGCGGCCGCCGCCGGCGCGGCGAAGGGCGAGGGCGAGCCGGCCGGAGGCTGGCTGTCGCGGCGCAGGAGCGCCGAGATCGAGACGATGAGCACCATCGAGAGCATCGCGCCCACGGCGACCTTGGCGGAACGGTCCACGGCGAGAGGATACCGAACCCGCGTGAAATACCGAACCAGGTTCGCTATCTACGAATCGGCAGCCAGGGGGCCGCCAAGCGGCCATCCGGGCTGCCGATTCGTAGATGGCGAACCTGGTTCGGTATTTCACGCTGCGCAGGCGCTAACCTGTCCGGTCCCGCCTTGCGAGATGCACCCGAGCGAAGCGCAACCCGATCCGAGTCCCGCCGACGAGCGACTCGTCCGGCTCAACAAGGTCCTGGCCGACCGCGGGATCGCTTCCCGGCGCCGTTGCGACGAGCTGATCGCGCGCGGCAAGGTGAGCGTCGACGGCCAGCCGGTGACCGAGCTCGGCACCAAGATCGACCCCGCCGTGCAGACGGTCGAGGTCGACGGCGTCGTGCTGCGGCCCGAGCCGGCGCGGCGGCGCTACTACTTGTTGAACAAGCCGCGCGGCGTAGTGTGCACGAACGAGCCGCGCGAGCTGCGCCCGCGCGCGATCGACCTGATCCGCGATCCGGAGAAGGGGCGCATCTTCACCGTCGGCCGGCTGGACGAGGACAGCGAGGGCCTGATCCTGCTCACCAACGACGGCGAGTTCGCCAATCGCATCGCTCACCCCAGCCACGGCGTCACCAAGACCTACCTGGTCAAGGTCCGCGGCCGGATCGACACCCCTGCGCTGGAACGGATGCGCGCCGGCGTGCGCCTCGCGGAAGGGCGCACGGGCGGCGCTCGCGTGCGGATGATCAAGCGCACCTCGAGCTTCTCGACCCTGGCCGTGACGCTCGAGGAGGGCAAGAATCGCGAGGTGCGGCGCATCTTCGCCAAGGTCGGGTTCAACGTGATCGCGCTGCGGCGGACGCACATCGGTCACCTCTCCGACCGGCGTCTGAAGCCGAGGCAGTGGCGGCCGCTCTTGCGGCGGGACGCGAAGTTCCTCGTGTTCTTGCCGCTCGCGGCCCGCAACGCCAATGGGGAGCTGGAGGGCCGGCTGGCCGAACGCTGGGAGCACTCGCCGGACTACCGCGACTGGACCGTGCACCTGCGCCGGGACGTGCGTTGGCACGACGGGGTTCCCGTCACCGCCCACGATGTGAAGTTCACCATGGACCTGCTCACTCATCCGGCGGTCCTGAAGGTGCCGCCCGACGCCTTTTCTCTGACCGTCCTCGACGACAGCACGTACAGGATCACCTGTCAGAAGGAGGCGAACGGAAGCCCGTTGGACGACTGGACGGTCTACTACCCGAAACATTTGCTGGAAAAGCTAGATCCGCGAGACTTTTATCAATGGGACTTTTGGACTCGCCCGGTCGGAAACGGTCCGTACCGCTACCTCCGCCGCCTGCCCAAGACGATGATGGAGTTCGAAGCGAACCCGGACTACTACCGCGGGAGGCCCCGGATCGAACGGGTCGTGCTCAAGTTCGGGGAACTTTCCATGACCGAGATCTTGAGCGGCAACGTGGACGTGCTTCCCTACGTGCCGTCGATGGATCTTCTGAAGGTGAAGGGCGATCCCCGCTTCCGCGTGTACACGTATCTCGGCCCCGGAGAAAGCGCACTCAGAATTCCCAAAGCGATCCTTTGGAACCTGCGCCATCCGCCCTTCCGCGACGCCAGGGTCCGCAGGGCGTTGACGCTCGCGATCAACCGCCGCGAGCTGCATGAGGCCCTGAACCTGCCCGAGGGGATGCCGATCTTCGATGTGCTGTATACCCCGGGGCAGTTCCGGCGTGGCGAGATACCCGATCCTCTCCCCTACGATCCCGAACAGGCGAAACGGTTGCTCGAGGAGGCCGGCTGGCACGACACCGACGGGGACGGCCTGCGCGAGAGGGAGGGCAAACCGTTCCGTTTTACATTGCGGACCACGGCGGCGGAGGGGGGCGACAAGCCTGCCGTTTACATCCAGGCGCAGCTCCGTCGCGTGGGAATCCAGGTGGACCTGCAGCTCCTGGACGCGGAGGCGCACGACCAGCGCGTGAGGGATGGCGACTTCGAGGCAGCGATCTTCCGCA
>DATKBQ010000719.1:0-3612 GCA_035546375.1 Planctomycetota bacterium
GGGAGTGGCCGGCGTCACGGGCGCGCGTAGCCGTGGCGGTAGCCCTCGACCAGGGAGAGGGTCTCGGCCTGGCAGGAGCTGGAGGAGGCTGCGTCGGCGGCGCGGCGGGCGCCGCGCAGGCCGAGCTGGGAGGTCTCGGCCAGAAACTCGCGCAGGCTCGCCGGCGGCACGCAGAAGTCGCGCAGGCCGACCCCGATCAGGAACGGCAGGTTGTGGGGCTGCACGGCGGTCACGCCGAAGATCGAGAGCGGCTTCTGCAGCTCGTCGCATTCGCGCACCAACTTGCGCAGCGCGCGCACCACGACCGGATGCAGCGACTCGAAGTACCCGCGCACCTCGTGGTTCTCGCGGTCGGCCGCGAGCAGGTGCTGCAGGAGCGAATCCAGGGAAACCACCAGGAAGTCCGACTCGCGGGCCAGGTCGCGGGCGCCGAGCAGCGCCGCCGGCGTCTCGATCACTACGCCGAGGGCCGCGCGCTCCTGGAAACGCTCGCCGGTCTTGCGCAGCTCCAGCCGCTCCTCGAACAGGATCTCCTTGACGCGCCGCAGCTCGCCCGTGTCGGTGACGAAGGGGATCGCGATCCGCACCCTCGCGCCGGCCGCCGCGAGCAGGATCGCCTGGAGCTGGCGGCGCAGCACGTGCTCGTGAGAAAGCAGCGCCCGCACGCCGGCGCGGCCCAGCGTCGGGTTCATCTCGCGCGAGCCGTGCAGGTAGGGGATCTCCAGGCTCGAGTCGACGTGCAGCAGCCGGAACGTCACGGGCGCGCCGTGCGCCTCGCCGATCACCGCCGCGTAGTGCTGCGCGAGCGTCTCGCGCGACGGCGGCTCCTTGTCCACCAAGTACAGGAGCTCGGTGCGGTAGAGCCCGATTCCGTCCATGCGCAGGGCCAGCGCCTGCTCGACCTCGGGCAGGCTGCCGCAGGAGGCCGACACCGCCAGCCGTTCCCCGTCGAGCGTGCGCGGCTCCTGCTGCGCCCAGTCGGGCACCTCCAGGGCTTGCTGGACGAGGGCCGCCTGCTGGAGCGCCTCGGCGTAGCGCGCCTTGACCGGCTGCTCGGGGTTGATCCGCACCACGCCTTCACCGGCGTCGACGATCGCGAAGTCGCCCTCGCGGATGGCGTCGAGCAGCCCCGGGATGCCGGTCACGGTCGGGATGCGCATCGAGCGCGCGAGGATCGCCGCGTGGCTGGTCAGACCGCCCTCCTCGGTCACGATCCCGAGCACGTTCTCCCCGGACAGGTTGAACATGTCGACGATCGACAGCTCGCGCGCCGCGAGCACGTAGTCGCTCGGCGCGCGCGGCGCGCTCTCGGGCGCCTCGCGCCGCCGCTCGAGGTGGCGCAGCACGCGGATCCCGACGTCGCGCAGGTCGGCGGCGCACTCGCGCAGGGTCTCGTTCTGCACCAGGCGGAAGATGCGGTCGAAATCGGTGATCACCTTGCCGATCGCCGCCTCGAGCCCGAGCTGCTCGTTGAGCACCAGGTTCTCGACGTCGGAGATGAAGACGGAGTCCTTCAGGTAGGCGACGTGAACGTCGAGGATGCGCGCGTCGTCCGCCGGCACGCGCCCGGCGAGCTTCGCCTTGAGCTCGGAGAGCTGGGCGCGCGCGTCGAGCAGCGCCTGGTGGAAGCGGTTCAGCTCGAGCTCGACCTCGCCCTGGGGCACGCGCTCCAAGGAGGCACGCGAGAGGTCGTAGTCCTTGCGGTGCAGGACCCCCATCGCGACCCCCGCCGCGACCGGGGTCCCCTTGAGCACGGGCCCGCTCGGCGGACTCGGCCTCTCCCCCGCAAGGGAGGGCTCGCCGGCGGTGTCTTCGGTCATGGGCGCGTAGGATACTGTCCCGCGCGGCGGTGCGAAGCGCCGCTTTCCGCCCGCCGCCCGCGCTCCCATGGCCCCCCTCGCAACGCTGCGACGTCGCGTCGCTCGCCTCTCGGCGCTCGCGCTCTGCGCGCTCTCGGCAAGCCCGCTCGCCGCGGTACCGGTCGCGGCGCAGGCCGGCGAAGCCGCGGCAGCTTGGCATCCGGGCGCGCCCGCGGAGCTCTTCGAGGTGGTCGAGGTCGTCGACGGCGACACGCTGCACGTCTTGCGCGGCGGCAGGCTCGAGAAGCTGCGCCTCGCCTCGGTCGACACCGAGGAGAAGCTCTCTAGCGGCGCGAGCCGCGACCCGCTGAAG
Source organism: Planctomycetota bacterium (assembly GCA_035546375.1). Classification (GTDB taxonomy): domain Bacteria; phylum Planctomycetota; class UBA1135; order UBA1135; genus DATKBQ01. Next base: position 2,173 of record DATKBQ010000719.1, read on the forward strand.
CCCCGGACGGTGTTCGGCGAGGAGTGCGCTCTGTGGGCGAAACGCTTCTTCGCGGATCTCGCCGAGGACGGCGCGCGACCGAAGGTGGGCTTGCTCTTCCCCGACGCCGCCGCAGCCGGGGGCGAGCGCAGCCGCGAGGCGCGCGACGTGTACGGGCGGCTCCTGTGCCACGTGATTTTGCCCGACGGGCGCGACTTCAACCTGCTGCTCGTGCAGCTCGGCAAGAGCCCGTACTACAACAAGTACGGCAACGACCTCCTTTGCCACGAGGCCTTCGTCGCCGCCCAGCGCGAGGCGCGCGCGCGGAAGATCGGCATCTGGGATCCGCGGACGAACCGCCCGCGCACGGCCGGCGCGCCGCGAGCGCGGCGGGACTACGCCCGGCTCCTCGCGTGGTGGGAAGCTCGCGCCCAGGCGGTGGAAGCCTACCGCGCACGCCGCGCGGACAATCCCGCGGGGACCGCCGACGCCGAGGACCCGGCCAGCCTGTCGGCGGCGGCGCGCAGCGGGGACGAGGTCGCGGTCTTCTGCAGCGTCGACCGGCTCTTCGACGAGCGGGACGGATCGCTGACGGTGCTCATGCGCGCAGTCGAGCCGGAACGCGCCCTGCGCGTGAGCCTCGCCGCCGAGCGCCGGGGAGCCTTCGACGCACACGAGCTCGCGCGCCGCTCCGAGCCGTTCCGCCAGAACTACCTCTGGGCGCACGGCAGGCTCGAGCGCGACCGCCGCGGCTGGCGCATGGAGGTCTCCGAGCCTTCACGCCTGGCGCTAGCAGGGCCCGAGCCGGCACTGCGGGACTGACGATCGCACCGCGCGCTGCGCGCCAGATCACGGGCAGATCGTGAATTCCAACGCGTCGCTCAGGCTGGAGTTGTTCGGCGGAGCGAAGCCTGGGTCGGGGCTCCAGGTCTGGATCCAGACCGGTTGACCGGCGATCAGCGCCGGGTCGGCACCGCTAGCGATGTACGCGTTGAAGTCCAGGGTGTAGGAACCACCGCAGGGCAGCGCGCCACCGGAGTTCTGCACCGGCGTGCGCACGAGCGGTGCCTTGCCGCACAAGAACCCGCCCTGGAACGGGGCGTTATTCGGGCCGCTCTTGCTGTAGAAGTACAGCCCGATCTGGTTGTCCAGCAGGTTGGTCGTGCTCACCGTGAAGCCGCTGCCCTGCGAGGCGCTGGGCGTGCCCTGGAAGCCGATCGACGGCGTGCAGCCCAACGAGTTGACCTTCGCGGTGCAGTAGACCGTCGTGCCGGGGCAGCTTCGCTCGTAGCGCGCGACGGTGTACTCGTACCCCGCCGCAAACTCGACGTAGGTGAGCCAGCTCGGCAGGGAGGGCACGTTGCATTGGCCCTTGTTATTGAGTCCCCAGGCCACGACCGAGTTGTCACTGCGAAGCGCGACGCTGTGATGACTCCCCGCCGCCACCTTGACGTAGGTGAG
>DATKBQ010000720.1:0-2200 GCA_035546375.1 Planctomycetota bacterium
GCGGTCGACGGCTCCGACTTCTACATGTTCCGCAGCTACGAGCCGGGGCGGGAGGACTTCGTGACCCTGATCGCGAACTACCTGCCGCTGCAGGATCCCTACGGCGGCCCCAACTACTTCACGCTGGATCCCGACGCGAGATACGAGATCAAGATCGACAACGACGGGGACGCGCGCGAGGACCTCACCTTCCGCTTCCAGTTCGAGCACGTCCTGCGCGACATCACGCTGGACATTGGACCGGCGGGCAACCAGCGCACGGTCTCGGTGCCCCTGCGCAACGTCGGCCAGGTCACCGGCAAGGGCGACCCTGACATCAACGACCTGGAGTTCTACCGGCTGGATCTCGTGATCGGCTCGCCGCCCAACCAGTCGGTGATCCCCATCGGCAACGCGAGCACGGGGGCGCTGCGCTTCGCCAAGCCCCTCGACAACATCGGCGACAAGACCTTCCCCGACTACGAGTCCTATGCGCGCAGCCACATCTCGCGCATCGCGCTCCCGGGAGGGCAGGTCGGGCGCGTGTTCGTCGGCCAGCGCAAGGACCCCTTCGTGGTCAACCTGGGGGAGACCTTCGACCTGGTGAACACCAACCCCCTGGGGCCGCAGAACGGCGAGCAGGACTCCCTGGCGGACAAGAACGTCACCTCCTTCGTGATCGAGCTGCCGACCAGCTTCTTGTTGGGGCCCGGCCAGCCGGTGATCGGCGGCTGGACCAGCGCCAGCCTGCCGCGCGACCGCGTGCTGCGGACGGACCCCACCTACCAGAACCCGACCCAGGAGACCGGCCCGTACGTGCAGGTCTCCCGTCTGGGCATGCCGCTGGTGAACGAGCTCGTGATCGGGCTCGTGGACAAGGACCGCTTCAACGCGAGCCAGCCCGCGGACGACGCGCAGTTCGCCGACTACGTCACGCACCCGACGCTGCCGGCGCTCCTGGAGGCCTTGTTCGGCGTGCGCGCGCCGACGCGCTTCCCGCGCACGGACCTGGTCGAGGTTTTCGCCACCGGCCTGCAGGGATTCAACGCCAACGGCTCCTTCGGCGAGATGCAGCGGCTGAACCTGGCCGTGTCGCCGAGGCCCCCCGCTTCGCAGAGCCGCCTGGGCGTGCTCGGGGGCGACTTCGCGGGCTTCCCCAACGGGCGCCGGCCGGGGGACGACGTGGTCGACATCGCGCTGCGGGTGGTCATGGGGGTGCTCTTGCCGCCCTCGGACGCGCCCGACGGGCAGCTCCCCTACACCGACGGCGCGATCGTCGACTCGAGCTTCTTCGAGGCGAGCTTCCCCTACCTGAAGACGCCGCTGCCGGGCTCGCCGAACTAGCACGGACCTCACCGGGCGCCTGTGCGCGCGGTGGGGCTCGAGCTCCCCGGGGAGACGCCGGCGGGCCGACTCACCCCCGAGTCCTCGCGCCCGCCGGCGCTCCCCACTTCCACCGCGACGTCCACCCACTCCGAGGACGCACCCATGGGACGCTCCCTGCCGGCAATGCTCGCCCTCTTCGCGCTGGTCTCCCCGCTCGCCGCCCACGAGTTCTGGATCGTGCCCTCGACCTTCGAGCCGGCCGAGGGGGAGCTCCTGCGCATCGGCCTGGAGGTGGGCGACCTCGCCCGCGGCGACGCGGTGCCCCGGGATTCCGCCCGCATCGTGCGCTTCGCGCTCCTCGGCCCGGGCGGGGAGCGCCCGGTGGTCGGGCTCGACGGCCGGCTTCCGGCAGGCGCGGCGCGCGTCGGCTCGCCGGGCCTGTGGGCGATCGGCTACGAGAGCCGGCCGGCCTTCGTCGAGCTCGCCGCCGATCCCTTCGAGGCGTACCTGCGCGAGAAGGGACTCGAGCGCGTGATCGCGCTGCGCGCCGAGCGCGGCGAGAGCGGAGCGGCGGGCCGCGAGCTCTTCTCGCGCTGCGCCAAGTCGCTGGTGCGCGCGGGAGGGAGCGCGGCCGCGGGCGGACGCGACCGCGGAATCGGGCTCGCGCTCGAGCTGATGGCGGAGCGCGATCCCTTCGGGCTCGGGCGCGAAGGCGCGGGGATGGAGTCCTTGCCCGTCTCGCTCCGCTACCGCGGCGAGCCGCTCCCGGGGGCGCTGGTGGCGGCCTACGACCTGGATGCGCCCGGCGAGGAGGCGGCGGTAGAGGTGCGGACCGACGGCGAGGGGCGCGCGGTGCTGAGACTGCCGCGCCCGGGGCGCTGGATGATCGCGGCCG
>DATKBQ010000721.1:0-2869 GCA_035546375.1 Planctomycetota bacterium
CGGCCGCGATAGCGCTCGCGCAACCGGTCGAGCGCGCCAGCGAGGTCGCTGCGCCGCCCGGTGGCCGCGAGATCCTCGAGCGAGCCGGACGACATCCCATCGCGGAACCCGACGATGTCCACCTGGAAATCGGGCTGGAGCGCGGGCAGCAGTTCGGAGGCGATCAGATCGCGCGCGCGATCGATCCGGCGCGCTCCGTCGCCGGCGTCCTCGATGCCCATGCTGCGGGACGTGTCCACGAGGATCGGGACGATGGCATCGCGGGGGCCATCCTCGGAGCGGGTCGCGACCGGGCGCATGAGGAAAACGAGCAGGAGCAGGAGCGTGACAAAGCGGAGCAGGGTCAGCGTCGCGCGGCGGCGCGGATCGCCGCCGAAGCGGCGGTAGGCCTGCCAGGCCACCGCCGCGGCGAGAGCGAGGGCGAGGGCCAGCGCCCACCACGGAAGCGGATTCGCAAACGTCACGGCCGGGTCATCGCCTCAGGCGCGCAATCGACTCGTAGTAGCGGGCAATCAGCCGCTGGTAGGCGTCTGGCACGCGTTCGCTGCCGCCGGCGCTCAGGCGATCCTCTGCGAGGGCGCGGGCGAGCCGCTCCGACAGCGCCGCTTCCTGTTTCCCGATGGCGGAGTCTATGCCCTGGCGCAGCGACGCCCACTCCGAGCGATCCTGCTTGAACCCCTCGGTGCCGGCCGACGAGGTGACGGCCTGCTGCCCTTCGGGCGTTGCGCCCGTACCGCCCCTGGCCGCCTCCTGGAGCTGGCCGAGCGCGTCGCGCGCGCGTTCCAGCTCGCCCTGATACTCGGCGTGGAGCCGTTCGAGATCGCTCGCCTGGCCGGCCTTGTCCTTGCCACGCGCCTCGGCGTCGCGGATCTCCGCTTCGAGCCGGTCCAAGCGGTCGCGTGTCCGGCCCGCCTCAGCCAGTTGTTCCGACAGCCGCCCGGCCTCGGAGGACGCCTGACCCCCCATGCGGTCGGCGACATCCTCGAGCGCGCGCGCGAGCTGCCGTTCGGATTCCGCCGCTCCGGCGCCGCTCTCCTCGCGCATCTGCCTGGCGCCCTCGCGCATCCGGTCGGCCAGCTTCTGCTGCTCGAGCGCGCTGGCGGCATCGGCCGCGCCCTTGTTCGCGGACGCGCCCTCCCGCCGGCCCTGCTCGGCGGCGGCTCGCTGGAGTTCGTCCACGCGCCCTGCGAGGCGCTCCTTCTCCTCGGCGAGGCGCTCCCGTGCGCCCGCGGTGTCGCCCCGGGCCCCCTCGAGCCGTTCCGCCTCCGATGCGATGCGGTTCTGTTCCTGGGCGATCTGCCGGGCCTCGACCTGAAGCTCTCCGGCGGACCGCTGGCCCGCGCCCCCTCCCGATCCGCGCAGCTGCTCTTCAAGCCGGCGCAGCTGGTCGGCGGCCCGTTCGCCGCTTTGCGCCGCCGACGTCGCATCGTCCTTGCGCAGCTCGCCGGCCGCCTGGCGCATCTGGTCGGAGGCCTGCTGCATGCCCGACGCGCCGCTGCCGGCGGCGCCAGCCCCGCCCCCGCGCATTTGCTCGAGGAGCTGCTCGGCCTGCTCGCGCAGTTCAGCCTGTTCGCGGGTCAGGCGTTCGAGCTGGCGCTGGCGCTCCTCCTCCGCGGCCGACGACGCGGCGAGGTCGCGCTGACGCCGGCTGAGTTCCTCCTGCCGCCGGGCGAGATCGCGGATCCGATCGGCGGCGCCGGCCTGCTGCTCCTGTCGGCCCCTGTCCTCCTGCACGCGGTCTCGGGTCTCGTAGGTGGTGCGCTGCTGCCGCTGAAGTTCGCGGTCGAAGAGGGCCGAGAGGTCCTGCGAGCTGCGGTTGCCGCCGCCCCCGCCCCCGCGCCCCGACTGGCGCATGATCTCGCGCCGCCTCACCTCGGCCTGCGCGGCGAGCAGGCCGTTGAGCGCCTCCATCTCCTGCTGGATCGCGTCGCGCATCCGTCGCGCCTCGAGCTCGGTGACGGCGCGAGACATCGCGGCGACCGCGTCGCCCACGGGATCGCTCGTCGCGCGCCCCCGTCGCCCGGCGGCCTGTGTGATGCGCTGGAAGGGCGGGCGCGCGCCGCCGCGCCCGCGTCCGCCTCCCCCGGCAAGAGCCTGGGCCTGGGCGCGAAGCTCGGCCTGGGCCTCGAGCACGCGCTGGAGGTCGGCGTCCGACAGCCCGTTGGCCGCGCGGCGCTCCAGGTTCCAGGTCGCGCTGATGATCTCCTTCTGCGCGGCGATCAGGCTCTCGAGCTGCACGCCCGCGGCGCCCGCGCCCCCACCCGCCTGGCTCTCCGCCATGACGAACTCCTCGGAGAAGGGCTTCACCTCGAGGAAGAAGATGTCGCTCTGCGCCAGGGTCGGACGCTTGCCGCGGCCGACGTCCCAGGCGCGCGCGTAGTAGGCGATGACGTCACCGGGCTTGACGCCGAGTTCTTCGGCGGCGAGGACGCGCGAGCCGACCTGGAGGATGCCCTCGGCGTCTGCCCGATGAAACGGCACGGCACGCTCGCGCCCGCCGCCGACCGAGTACACCAGCTCGAATCGTCCGATGCCGTAGTCGTCGTCTGCCCGCGCCTCGATCGTCACTTCTTCGAGCGGCGTAATCGACTGGTCGGCCGACGGGCGCAGGATCCGGACGTCGGGCGGCCGATCGTCCATCAGGCGGATGTAGTACTCGGTACGATCGTCAGACCGCAGCCCGTCCTCGTCGGCGAGGCGCACCCGGTAGGCGTCGTCCCGCTCGAGCACGAACGTCGCTTCGAGCACCCGCTCCCCCGCTTGTGCGAGGGCAATCGGCGCCGCGCCTCGACCGGCCATCGCGAGCGCCCCCTCGACAATCGGCTTGTCGGCGTGGATCCGGATGCGCACCCGTGTGCCCGCCGGGCCG
>DATKBQ010000722.1:0-2620 GCA_035546375.1 Planctomycetota bacterium
GGACGTCTTCCGCTCCGCGGACCGCGCCGCGGGCGAGGTGTGGTCGCGCTCGGGCGAGAACGACGCCTTCGTAGGCTCGTTCCGCGTGGAATCGTGCTGCGTGGAGACGGGCTGCGACGTGGAGCGCGCGCCGCACTGCGAGGCGTCCGTAACGCCCTGAGGGCGTTCATCCCGGAGCTTCGGGCCACCACGCGTAGAAGTGGTGGACCGGCCCCTGGCCGGCCCCGAGCTGCCAGTCGGCGCCGGCCGCGATCGCCGCGCTGCCGTAGGCCTTCGCCTCGCGCGCGGCATCGTGCAGCGGTTTCTGGCGTGCGAGTAGAGCGGTGAGCGCTGCCGACAGCGTGCAGCCGGTGCCGTGCGTGTTGAGGGTGCCGATGCGGCGCGCCGGAAGGCGAAGGAGCTCGGCGCCGTCCCAGAGGAGGTCGTCGCTCCAGGCGCCGCCGGCGTGGCCGCCCTTCAAGAGCACGGCGCGCGGCCCGAGGTCGGCGAGGTCGCGGCAGGCGCGCTCCGGGTCGGCGAGGACCGCGCCTTCGGCACGATCGAGGAGCGCCGCGGCTTCGGGGAGGTTCGGCGTGAGGACGGTGGCGAGGGGCAGGAGGGATTCGCGGAGGACTTGGATCGCGTCCTCGTCGAGCAGGCGGTGGCCGCTCTTGGAGACGAGCACGGGGTCGACCACGAGGTGCAGCGGGGGCTGCGCGCGGAAGAGATCGGCCAGGGCACTGGCGATGGGGGCGTTGGCGAGCATGCCGAGCTTGACCGCGCCGGGGTGGAGGTCGTCGAGCACGGCACGCGCCTGGGCGGCGACCAGCTCGGACTCGAGCGCGCGCACCGCGCTCACGCCGCGGGTGTCTTGGACGGTGATCGCCGTGATCGCCGCGGCGCCGTAGACCGAGAGCGCGGAGAAGGTCTTGAGGTCGGCTTGGATGCCGGCGCCGCCGGAGGGGTCGGAGCCGGCGATGGTGAGCGCGATGGGCGGGCGGGGAGTGGGAGGCACGGAGGGATTGTAGGGGGCGTGGGGTGGGTTGGCCGCGCGCGCAAGCGTGCAGGGGCGGCCTTCGGCCGCTTCGGCGGCCGAGTACGGCCGCCGGACTCCGCGTCCGGATCAGCCGCAGACGGCTGATCCTCCCGCGGAGTTCAAAGGCAGAGCTTCGCGCCCGAATGGAGCACGCCGCTGCGGGGGAAGGTGGCTACCTGCCATCCGTCCGCACGATCGGCTCGCAATGGCCTCGATCGCCGCGCTCGAAGCAGTTTCGCTACGCTCTCGGGCATGGGCGAACTCGCGGACAAGCAGTGCATCCCCTGCCGCGGCGGCGTTCCGCCGCTCGAGGCGTCCGCGGTCGAGGCCCTGTCGCGCCAGCTCGGCGGCGGATGGCGTGCCGTCAACGACCACCATCTGGAGAAGTCCTGGCGCTTTCCGGACTTCAAGCAGGCGCTGGCCTTCACCAACCGCGTGGGCGAGCTGGCGGAGGAGCAGGGGCATCACCCCGACGTGCACCTGGGGTGGGGCAAGGTCCGGCTCGAGCTCTGGACCCACAAGATCGACGGCCTGACCGAGAGCGACTTCGTCCTCGCGGCGAAGATCGACCGGCTGGCGTTGCGCGGTTAGCTCGCGGCACGCCGCACGCAGCGCGGCCCGTGCCGCAGCCGCGCCGGCAGGCGCTGCGCGTCGATCGGCTTTCGCGCGCAGCACGGCCCGTGCCGCAGCCGCGCCGGCAGGCGCTGCGCGTGCATCGGTTTCCGGGGCTTCTCGCCTTGGCGGTCGACATCGAGCGGCCGGCGAGGCCCTTGGGGCCGGGGTAGGCGCCCGTTAGACTGCTCCGCCCCGAAGACCCCCAGAACGGAGCGCGAGCATGGCCATCCACGTCGGCGACAAGGCACCCGATTTCACGCTGAAGAACCAGGACGAGAAGGAGTGGAAGCTCTCCGACCAGCACGGCAAGAACGTCGTGCTGCTCTTCTACCCGCTCGACTGGAGCCCGACCTGCGAGAAGGAGAACTGCTCGATCAGCCGCGAGCACACCCTCGACGCGCCCAACGCCACGGTGGTCGGCATCAGCCGCGACTCCACCTGGTCGCACAAGGCCTGGCGCAAGGAGCGCGGGATCACGCACGACCTGCTGGCCGATCCGAAGCTTGAGGTGGCCAAGTTGTACGACCTCGTCCACCCGGCGGGCTTCATCAGCCACCGCGCGACGGTGATCGTCGACAAAGAGGGCAAGGTGGCCTTCGTCCAGGTGCAGGAGAAGACGCCGGAGCCGCGCGACATGGGCGCGGTGAAGTCGGCGCTGCAGAAGATCTCCTGAGGACCTTGCGCGCCCTGTTCGGGGCGCGCCGACTCGCCTAGACTCGTCCGGGCAGGCGGGGAGCCCCGCCGTCAGCCATGCGCACGAGCCGCGGCTTGCTCCTGATCCTCGCGCTGGCGCTCGCGCTGGCCGGCGCGGCTTGGTACCTCGCGAGCGCGCGGGGCGGGAGCGCAGCCGCGGCGCCGGCCGAGCTCGCGGGCGCGGACACCGCCGGCGCGGGCGGAGCGATCTCCGCGCGACCGAGCGCCGGCGACGAGTCCGCCTCGGCGCGCGAAGCCCTCGAGGCGGCGACGCCGGAGGAGCTCTCGGGCGCCGAG
>DATKBQ010000723.1:0-8381 GCA_035546375.1 Planctomycetota bacterium
CGAAGTTCTACTTTCTCGGCCGCACGGAAGGGCGGCCGAGAAAGTAGAACTTCGACTACGACTCAGAAGTTGCCCAGAACCGGGCTCAGTGTCCGCGCGGCGATCCGCTACCATCCGCCGCCCCATGCCCACGAAGCGCCGAGTCCGCCGCCACCGCTACACCGCCGCCACCGCCGACAAGTACGTCCTCTACCAGAAGGCGGTGCAGTCGCCCGAGATGGACTCGGACTTCCTGGCGCGGATCTTCCGCACCACGCGCGGGCGCGACGCGCTGCACTTCCGCGAGGACTTCTGCGGCACCGGCTTGCTCTCCGCCCACTGGATCCGCCGCGGGCGCGGACGCAGCGCCGAGGGCTTCGATCTCGATCCGGAGCCCGTCGCCTGGGGCCTGGAGCACAACTTCGGCTTCCTGCGCGAGGGGCCCGAGGACGCGCCCAACCGCTGGACGGTGCACCTCAAGGACGTGCGCCACCCGGGCCTGCGGCCCTGCGACCTGCGCGTGGCGCAGAACTTCTCCTACTGCGTCTTCAGGACCCGCGCCGAGCTCGTGGGGTACTTCCGCGCTGCCCGCGAGAGCCTGGCACCGGACGGGCTCTTCGTGATCGACCTGCACGGCGGCCACGAGTCGACCGAGGAGCTGGAGGAGGAGAAGCGCTGCGGCGGGTTCACCTACGTCTGGGACCAGGCCTCCTTCTGGCCCGGCACGGGCGAGTACACCTGCCACATCCACTTCCGCTTCCCCGACGGGAGCGAGATGCGCCGCGCCTTCAGCTACCACTGGCGCATGTGGTACCTGACCGAGCTGAGCGACGCGCTGCGCGACGCGGGCTTCGCGCGCGTCGACCGCTACTTCGAGGGGAGCGACGAGAAGGGGACCGGCGGGAACGGGATCTTCCGCAAGGGCGTGCGCGGCGAGAACTGCCCGTCGTGGATCGCCTACCTCGCGGCGCTGCGCTGAGCGCGGTCCCGGCGCGAGCTTCCAGCCGCCGCGGCCGGAGGATCGCGCCGGGCCCTGCCGGTCAGCTTTGGCCCGAAGAACCGGACCCGCTCACTCGCCCTGGACGAACATGGCGGACGTGACGACGCCCCCCTCGACCGTCATCTCCCAGGGCGCCTCGACGACCCAGCCCTTCTCGAGGCGCGGGAGCTCGGCCTCCTCGCCGGGCGGCAGCTCGTGCACGACGCGATCCTCCTCCTTGAAGGGCTCCGACAGGCGCACGAAGACGTAGATCTTCGGGTCGCTCACGAATTCCTGCGCGATCCGCGCCAGGTGCTCGGCGCAGTGGCCGCAGGTGACGCGGTAGAGGATCCAGGTGCCATCGGGGTAGCGGGCGACGTCCAGCCAGCGGCCGAGCTGCGTCTCGCGCAGGGGCTTGCCGACCCACGCCGCAGGGTTCAGCTCCGCGTAGCGCGGCAGCACCGCCGGCGGCTGCCAGGCTTCGCCGGCCGGAGTCGGCGGTGCGGCGGGCTCCTGGGAAGGGAGCGCGATCCACGGCAAGCCCCATGCGGCCGCCAGCGTCAAGGCGATCCAAAGGAACCTCGGACGCCCGCGCGGGAGGCTCGACCAAGGGCGCGCCACCAGGATCGCCGCCAGGCCGGCGCCGTCGATCGCGAGCATGACCCCGGGCGGCACATCCAGGCCGGGACCGAAGCAGCCGCAGGACTTCGCACCCGCGGCGACGAGCTGCACGAGCACGACCAGGAAGACCGCGAGCAGCCCGCCGAGCAGCGGCCAGCCCAGGCGCGGCTGCACCAGGGCAACGAGCGCCACGGAGAGCTCGATCGCGCTGGTCAGGCGGAAGGTGAAGTCGGCGCCGAGGAGCGGGAACAGGAGCTCGCGCACCGGCGCGGGCAGGTCGTTCGGCGAGCCGCTGGCGAGCTTGAGGAGCGAGACCCCGAGCACCCACAGGGCGACGATCCGCACGACGGCGGGGGCGAAGCTCGTCCTCGTCTGGGTGGTCTCGGCCATGCGGCGGGGGCGGGGCGCCCAGCATACCCGCGCCGGGCGCGCAGGCTTCGCTGCTACGGCCCGCTCGCCGGCCTTGTTGGAGCCCGCCGCCGATCTGCGCGCATAATGCGGGGCCGGAATGGAGATGCGCACGATCCACCTCGCCCGTTCGCTCGTCCCGGCCGCCCTGCTGGGCTCGCTGGCGCTCGCGGTCCCTGGCCAGGAGCCGCGCCCGCCCTCGGCCCGAGAGCAGGAGGAGCTGGTCAAGGCCTACCTCGCGCTCGACGCGCGCAGCTCGGCCGGCTTGGCGGAGCAGCGCTCGATCCTCGCGCGCCTCGAGACGCTCGGCGAGCTCTCGGAGTCCGATGCCAAGACCTGGCGCAAGAAGCTCTCGAAGCTCTGGGACAAGGGCCGGACGATCGAGAAGAAGCCCGGCCAGAAGCACTTCTGGGAAGAAGAGAAGCGCGGGCTCTTCATCGTCGGCGGCGAGACCAAGCGCCCCAAGGGACTCCTGGTCGCGATGCACGGCGGCGGCGCGGGCGAGGGCGACGCCTGGTCGGCGCACTCGGCCTACAACAGTGCGGCGGACGACCTCGGGCTCCTGGCGCTCTATCCCCAGGTTCTGGAGCGGACCGAGCACGGCTGGATCGACTCGGGCACCGAGGAGTTCGTGCTCGAGCTGCTCGACGCGGCCCTGCGCACCTGGGACGTGGACCGCAACCGCGTGTACTTCGCCGGGCACTCCATGGGCGGCTACGGCACCTGGACGCTCGGCGCTCACCACGCCGACCGCCTCGCCGCGCTCGCCCCCGCCGCGGGCGCCGCGACACCGGTATTCGGGCCCGACGGTACCGTCGAGGACGTGATCGAAGGCGTCGTCCCCAACCTGCGCAACCTGCGCATCGTCATCTACCAGAGCGACGACGACCCGCGCGTCCCCCCCGAGCCCAACCGGGTCGCCGTGGCGAAGCTCGCCGAGGCGCGCGAGCGCTGGGGCGGCTTCGACTACGAGTACTGGGAGGTCCAGGGACGCGGCCACGAGCTGCCGCCGGGCGGGACCCGCGCACACCTCGACAAGATCGCGGCGGCGGAGCGCGATCCGCTCCCGGCGAAGGTGGTGTGGCAGCCGGCCCTGACGTGGAAGCGCCACTTCTATTGGCTGGGGTGGGAGCAGCCCGCCCGCGGAGCGATCCTGGTGGCCGAGGCCGACCGCGAGCGCAACGAGGTGCGGGTGGAGTGTCCGGTCAACCCGCGGGGCCTGGCCGTCTTCCTGGATGGACGCCTCGTGGACCTCGCGCGCGAGGTGGTCGTGACCCTCAACGGGGCCGAGGTGTTCCGCGGCCGCCCCGCCCGCAGCCTCGCGGCGCTCGTCCAGAGCGGCGCCTGCGGCGATCCTGCCCTCACCTTCGAGTGCCGCATCCCGCTGGCGCGCTGAGCTAGCGGACCGGCCGGCGCCCCGGCGGTGCCGGCCTGGCTGAATGAGCGAGGGCTCGCGGGCCTGGGAGGGCACCCTCAGCCGACCCCTCGCCGGAGGATGGCTCCGGCGAGGCCCGCGCGAGGGGCACGGGCAACCTCCCGCCGCCGCCCGGGATCCCGAGCGCGCCCCCGCCGGGACCGTTCCCGGCACCGGGCAAAGAGATTTCCCGGAATCCTGCAACTTTCTGGGGCCCTCGGGCAGCTCACAGGGCCCCGGAATCCGGGGCTCCGAGGGAAGGGTTCCCTCGGGCGAGCCCCGGGCTTCGGGTCGGACCCCAACCGCAGGAGACGACCCATGCGATCTGCCCGACTCGTTCCCGGCCTCCGCGCCGGCCTGGCCATCCTCGCTCTGCTCGCCCCGCCCGCCGCCGCCCAGGCGACGCACCCCTTCGAGGGCGTCGAGCACACCCACCCCTGGCCCCAGGGCGCCGGCGCCAGCGGCCCCTTCACCCGCGGAGCCGCCGCGGACCTCGACGGCGACCTGGTGCAGGACGTGACCATCCTCGACGGCGGCCAGCCGGTCGCCTTCCTCGGCATAGACGAGTGGCTGGCGCCGACGAACCTGCCGCTCACGGCCAACGACCTGGACGCCCTGGCCTGCGCCAGCCCGGACGGGCGCGACGCGCTGGTCGTCGCGAACGCGACCGGCGTCCAGATGTGCTGGCTCTCCGAGGCGACCCACGCCTACTCCGTGTCGACCCTGGCCGCCGGCGCCTTCGCCGGCTCCAAGCTGGTCCGGACGGGGGACCTCGATGGCGACGGCGCGACGGACATCCTGGCGCTCGGCGCCGACGGGCTGACCTTCCGGCCCCTCTTCGCGCAGGCCGGCGGCGGCTTCGCGGCCGGGACGACGTTCACGGCGCTCGACACGGTGCGGGACGTCGTGCTGCTCCGCTGGGACGGCGACCTGCCGCTGGAGGTTGCCGTGCTCTCCGACTCGGGCGTCGAGGTGTACGACCTGGACGGCTCGGTCCTGAGCGTGTTCACGTCGGTGCTGCCGGGCGGCTGCCTGTGCCTGCTGAGCCAGGTGGGCCAGTCCCAGGACCGCTTGGCCTGGATCACGGAGTACGCCCCGCCGGCCAGCCAGTGGCTGATGGTCCTCTCGCCGGCCGGGTCGAGCGACGTCATCGACCTCGGCGCGCTGGACGCGGTGGCCGCGGTCAACGGCGACTACGACCTCGACGGCGACGACGACGTCCTGATCAGCCACCGCTACTCCCACGACCTCCTGTGGTTCGAGAACCGCCGCAGCCCGTCGAACCCCCTCGGACCGACGTTCACGACCGACGGCCTGCGCACCTTCCAGGTCGGCCCCCCCGACACGGAAGCGCCGGAAAACGAGGCGTGGCCGGTGGTGGCCGACCTGGACCGCGACGGGGACCTGGACGTGGCCTTCGCAGTGGAGCTGACCGCCGAGCTGCGCGTGCTGCGCGGCGAGCCCGTGGTGGAGGACGACCAGCGCGCCGGCGCGGTCTCGGGCGAGTACTCGCTGCCGGCGGGCGCGCCGCAGGGAGCGCTCACCCTGCTCTTGTCCCAGCCCGCGGCCATGCCCAGCGGCGCGACGCACCTCGAGGTGGACGTGTGGCGCCAACCGGACCTCGAGCAGCCGGTCGAGGCGCTGGCGGTGGGGCATCACGTGCTCCCGATCGCGAGCTGGCCGATGAGCGTGCCGATCGCGATCCCGGAGGCGACGAGCACGTTCGGCGCGATCTACCACGTGCAGGTCCGGCTCGCCGAGCACGATGCGTACGGCGAGCGGATCGACGCCTCCCCGCCGCAGGCTCTGGCGTTCACGGTGGTGCTGGCGACGGCGACGACCATCGCGAGCATGCCGGGGTCGGGGACGCCGATGACGGTCGCGGGGCCGTGGGAGCAGGATGATCCGATCTATGGAGGGAAGCTCACGCCGCGCAGGACGATCCGCCCGTTCCCGCTCAACGGACCTCCGAAGAAGGTGGGGGGGAACTGAGCGCGCCACGGTCGGCAGCGAGGCTGCTTCGCTTCGCGCGCTGCAACATCACGCGCGTTGAGTTCGAGAATCTCGGCGGTGCAGAGGCGCCGTTCTCGCGATGTTCCCCGAATCAACCGTGTCGACGCGCCCACAGGCGCGCCAAGTGGCGTTTGATCAGGGGCACATCGGCTGGCGATTCCTCGACCTTCGCAGGCGGCCTCATTCCTTTTTCATCCTTCTTGGCCTTCCCGGCCGGCGGTCCGAAAGTTCAGGAAAACTCACGGTGCAGGGGCGCCCTTCGGGCGCTTTCGCGGCCGAGTACGGCAGAGAGACTCCGCGCTGCGGATCGGCCGAAGACGGCCGATCCTCGCGCGGAGTTCAAAGGGCTTCGCGCCCGGAGCTCAGGCTGGAATCGTGCCCGACCTGCATCGGGTTCCGTGGCTCGTAGGCGCGGCTTCGCGAGGCCCAGTCGCGACAAGCGGCAGACTACCGCCTCGCTCCACGCCTGCGCGCCGCCAAGATCATCACCGAAGACCCCGCGAGCACCGCACCCAGGAGCGCGAGGGCCCAAAGGGACGCTCGCATTCCTGGCTCCCGGGCCGCACCGCTGGCACCACCCCGCGGGCGCGCGAGCACCGGCTCGCTTCCCAGGCCCAATACGTGCATCAGCCCGTATTCCGCGACTGGCCGGCCCTCGCCGGCCAGCTTGCGCCGCGCCGACATCAAGGCCCTGGCCGGAGACTCACCCCTGCGCGCAATCCCCCGATTGAACTCGTCCAGCAACTCGAGCGTAGGTTCCAGCGCGAGGTCGACCGGCGAAAGTACGACCGCTTGGGCGCCCGCGCGCAGAAACGCGCCGCCAAGGTGGCTCACGCCGTCGTCCCCGCGCCGCAGCGGGCCGCGTGCGGCTCCGCAAGTGCCCAAGACGACCAGCGGCGGCACCATGAGCCGCTCCACGTCCTCGGACCACAAGACGCCTTCGTCGCCTGCAGCGGCTGAGGCGAGCACCAGGCCGGAGGGTCGCTCGCGCTCGTAGTCGCTGACGCCGTGCGCGATCACCTCGAGCACGTGCGCGGACGCTTCGCCTTGGCGTTCGAGCGCAGCCACGTTCGCTTCGCGGCCCGTGAGGATCTCCGTGCGGCGGAAGAGCCG
This sequence comes from Planctomycetota bacterium, assembly GCA_035546375.1. Lineage (GTDB taxonomy): Bacteria > Planctomycetota > UBA1135 > UBA1135 > DATKBQ01. The sequence continues at coordinate 6,528 of DATKBQ010000723.1, forward strand.
ACGCAGCCGCGCGCTGCGCGCCGCCTCCCATGGCAGTGGTTCGAGGTTTTCGAAGCGATCCAGCGTTTCAGGAGCCACGAGGGGCGACGCCAGCAAGCGCAAGTCGATCGCCGCCGCAACGTGGCGCAGCTCGGAGCGCCGCTCGAGGAGGGCTCCGACGCGGAACGAGGGCAGGTAGCTCACTTCCTTCTCCAGCCCCATGCAGATCCCCTGGCGATCTGGCAGCAGCTCGAAGGGCACGTAGCCCAGGGACTCCTGCCCGTCGATCAGGAGCTCGGTCCAGGAGTTCACGCGTTCCAGGATCGACGGAGGCAGCAGTGCCTCGGAGAGCTTGGAAGCCCGGTCGCGCTCGCGCGCTGCTCTCTCCACGTTGCCGGCATCCGGCGTCGCCAGCTCGCTCAACCATGCGAAGCGCCGGCGCTCGATCTCGAATGCGGCAGGAAGCTCGGCCCAGCTCGTTCGCCGGGCGTCGACGGCGAACACGTACGAGCGATCAAACCCTGAGAGGTAGAGCAGGATCCCCCTCGAGCCGCTCGCTAGCCGCAGCGCCTCGTCGAGGGCGATCGGCTCATCGCCTTCCAACTCGCGCGCGAGCGTGCCGAGACCCTGCAGCCGGAAGAGCAGCTCGAGCGACTCGCGGCAGCCGCGCTCCGGACCATGCGTAGCCAGCGTGAGGCGCACAAGATCCGCGACAACGGCGCGCCGTTCCCCAAAGTGCAGGAAGGCGATGCCGCCTTTGCGCAGCGGAGCGCTGGCCCATTCGGCGAGGAACGGCTCGAAGTCGCGGCGGAAGCTCGCAAGCTCGCGCTCCAGCTCGTCGGCAGTCGCCCCGCGCTCCAGCGCGACCGAGGCCGAGAGCGCGGCCAGTTGCGCCATCTCCGGGATGCGCTGCCCGCCTACGCTTGACGCCTCCCGCGCTGCGCGAACCAGGGCTTCGGCTTCGCACCATCGACCCTCGCGCAATTGAACGCGCGCCAGCGCCACTTGCGCCTTCAGACGATCCGCTGGCGTGAGGACGGCGGTATCCAGGGCGGTTACGAGCATCTCGGCGGCCGTTCGTGGACGCCCGGGATCCATGCGCTCCCGCTCTGCGCGAGCCTGTCCGAGCATCACCAGGAGCCAACCGCGTTCCGAGGGGTGCACGGCGTTCGTGAGCTGCAGGGCCGCCTGAACCTGGCGCTCGAGAGCCTCGTAATCCTCTGTGGCCAGCGCGAAGAGGATCGATGAGCTCGCGACGTCGAAGTGGGCGCGGGGATCGTCGATCCGACTCGCTAGCTCCCGTGCCTCGGCAATGGACTCGGCCGCGCGGTCCGTAAGCCCGAGACCTATCCGCGCCTGGGTCAGTGCGCATAGCGCCGAGCAACGCAACCGCGCCGCCTGGAGCGGATCGAGCTCGAGCCCCGGGATGGCTTCGAGCGCCTCCCTCGCTCGGCGCATCGCCAGGCCGTATTCCCCGCACAGGCCGGTCACGTTGCTGGAAAGGACCAGGACCTCGACCCGCGCGGGCCCGGCGACGGAATCGGCCGCGAGCGCGCGCTCGAGGTGCTGGGCGGCCTCGCTCGGCCGGCCGGCGCTCATCAGCGCGTACCCGATCTCCATCTCGAGCCAAGCCGCCGCCTCGCCCATTCCGAGCTCCGCCGCCACGCGCGCGGCGCGCGCGAGCCGATCGAGCGAAGCCTCGCCCACGGATGCCGCCCCGAGCCGGGCCTCGTGCAGCACTCCGACCGCCTGGACGAACGCCGCCTTGCGATCCGAGTCCAGCTGTTCCCCGCCCTGCAGCCGCCGATCCAGCTCCGCGGCGAGCTCCTCGAGCTTTCGCTGGGCCTCGCCCGCGGCGTCCCCTTCCGCGGAGCG
>DATKBQ010000724.1:0-2443 GCA_035546375.1 Planctomycetota bacterium
TCCAGTTCCTGGTCGGTCCCGATCGCTCGTTCTCGAGCGGTATCCGCGCGGTCGAGTCGCGGCACGCCGCGGGCACTTACAAGATCCTGTCGCTGATCTCCGTGGCCGACAAGGGGTCGCTCCGCCGCGCCAGCACCACGATCTCCGAGGAGATGAAGCGCACGTACCTGCAGATCCCCAGCAGCCTGCCCCAGCGCGTGCGCGATCTCGCCCGCGAGGTGAGCGCCCAGGCCGAGAATCCATACGACCGCGCCGAGGCCATCGAGTCGTTCCTGCGGACCAACTACCGCTACGCGCCGGTGGTGCGGCCGCCGCCCCCGGGCCGCGATCCCATCGACTTCTTCCTCTTCGATCTGAAGGAGGATTTCTGCGAGTACTTCGCAAGCTCCATGGTCGTGATGCTGCGTGAGGTCGGCATTCCGGCCCGGCTGGTCGAGGGCTTCACCAGCGGCACGTTCGATCCGAACCTCGGCAAGTACGTGGTGAGGCAGATCAACGCGCACGCTTGGGTCGAGGCGTACTTCCCCGGCTACGGCTGGATCGAGTTCGAGCCCACACCGTCCGAGACGCCTTTCCTCCGTGCGGAGTTCGCCGGGCCCCTCCCGGAGGGCGAGACCGACCCGGTCACCGGCGAGCCGCTCGACAGTGACCTCGGCGATTCGCGGATCGCGGAGCTGGAGGCGCAGTTCGCTGAGGAGTCGGGCGCTACCGGCGGCGCCTTCGGCGAGGCGGGCGCACCGGCCGGCGCAGCGACCCCGGCCGTCGGCCTGTTGGGCCTCCTGCTGCTTGGGGCCGTCGCCTTCGTGGCCCGGTTCGAGCTGCGCTTCCGCCGGCAGAGCCCGGTCGAAGCGGCCTGGGGGAAGACCCGCCTGCTGGCTGCGTATGTCGGGCATCCCTCGCGGTCGAGCGAGACGACGTACGAGTTCGCCGACGCGCTTGCCCGGGTGATACCCGACGCGAGTGAGCCGATCCGCACCATCGCGGACGCGCGCGTGCGCGAGCGCTACGCAGCCGAGGGCGCGGATGACTCGCTGCGGGAGGCCGCGGAGGATGCGTGGTGGCGCGTCGCGAGGGAGCTGCTGGTGCTGGTGCCGCAGCGCGTACTGGGCTGGTTCACGAGGCTGCTGCCCCGCTAGCGGGACCTAGCGCTCCGCGTCCCTTCCCTCGCTCATCTCTCTTCGTCTTCCTCCTCCTCGTCGTCGTCGGACTCGTACTCGTCCGAGTAGAAGCCCATCTCCTCGCCGCGGAAGACGGTGACCAGGAAGTCCTCGCGCTCGGGGTCGTGGGTCTGGACCAGCTCCTCGTCGATCTGATCGATGAGCTGCTGGATCTCGTCGTCGGTAAGCTCGACCTCGAGGAGCCTCGTCCCGTGCACCTCGAAGCGGGCGTAGTGGATGTCCAGCCGTCCGATGCGGCGCGCGCCGCCGTACACCGTGAAGACCTCGCTGGCCTCGGTCCTGACCTGGCGCTCGAAACGCGCGGCCTCCATCGGTCCGTGACCATAGCGCAAGCGACGAGCGGCTTTGCCGCGAGGGGCTTCGTCCCCTCGGCCCGGACGCGTTAGCCGATCAAGTGGCCTGACCCAGCCGCGCGACGAGCACCTCGTTGATGTCGGCGAACGCGAGGATGCGGCCGCGCACCTCGTCCGGGACCGGATCGTCCAGGGTGAGGATCATCAGGGCCTCGCCGCGCGGGTGAAGACGCCCCACCTGCATCGAGGAGATGTTCACGTCGCTCTCGCCGAGGACCGTGCCCACCCGGCCGACGAGCCCCGGCTTGTCCTGGTGCTTGGTCAGGAGGAGGTGGCCCTCGACCGGGACGTCCACCCAGAAGCCGTCGATGAGGACGATGCGCGGTTCGCCCTGCACGAGCGTGCCGGCGACCTCGAGACCGCCGACGTGTAGCGAAAGCAGCGAGCCGTACCGGCTGGGCTCGGCCTCGCGGCGCTCGGCCACGGCCAGGCCGCGGTCCTTGGCCAGGGCCATCGCGTTCACCAGGTTCACGCGCTGCTCCGTGACCGTCTCGAGGAGGCCCTTCACCGCCGCCGCGCGCAGCGGCTCGGGGTCGAGCTCGAGCAGAGCGCCGACGTAGTGGATCTCGAGCGCGACCGGCCGGCTGCCCAGGAGCTGGGCCGCTAGCGATCCGAGGCGCTCGGCCAGGAGCAGCCAGGCCGCGCCGCCGCGCTCCTCATCCGGCGGCCGCGGCGCGTTCACCGCGTCCCTCGCGGGCCGGCCCGCCAGCACGTCGAGCACCTGGCGCACGACGTCGACGGCCACGTTCGTCTGAGCTTCCTGGGTCGATCCGGCGAGGTGCGGCGTGAGGACCGTGCGCGGCGCGTCACGAAGGGGGGAGTCGGCGGCGAGGGGCTCGGCCGGGAACACGTCCAGCGCGGCTCCTCCGATCCGACCCGCGCGAAGGGCGTCGGCGAGCGCGTCGGCGTCGA
>DATKBQ010000725.1:0-4136 GCA_035546375.1 Planctomycetota bacterium
GGAGCCCGACCGAGCCTAACGCAGCAGGCGCCGGCAGTTGCGGCGTTGCAGCCGGCGGCTGGTGAATCATCCGGGTTAAGGATTCTTCGGCGGCGGTGCCTTGCCGCCCTGCGGACCGCCGCCGGGCTGGGCGCCGAGGAAGAAGTCCCCCTGGGCGCCACCGCCTCCGGGCCCTCCGCCGCCGAGCCCGAAGTTCCCGCCACGACGCCGTCCGCCGCCCCCCCAGTCCGCGCCCTGCTCGCCGATCTGCTGCGCGAGGCTCGGCCCGAAGCTCTTCGCCAGCTCGTCGCTCCGCCAGCGCTGCAGCTCCTGCATGCTCTGGCGCATCGTCTCGCGGTCGAACCCGCCGTCGCGCACCTGCGCGATCAGCTCGTCGCGCCTCTGGGTCTCGATCACCATCAGCTCCACGAGCCGGCGCTCGTCCGCCGGCGACATCCCTAGCTCCCTCGCGACCCGCCCGGCGCGGTTCTCGATCGCGCGCAGCTCGCGCTCCTTGCGCTGCGCCTCGCGCTCGTCCTCCTCGCGCTGGCGCTCCTCCTCGAGGATCTGCAGCACGGCCTGGCGCTGGATCGGCGGGACTTCCACCTTCGCGGCGGCGCCCGAGCCTTCCAGGGACGCCGGCTGGACCGGCGTCCGCTCGGCGGCGTCGCGCAGCCGCCCGAGCTCGTCCTGGACCTTCGCGAGCCGGCCCGAGAGCATCGCGATCTCCGCCCGCAGCCCCTCCAGCTCGGGTCCGATCGGCGCTTCGGCCGGCTCGGCCCTGGCGGGTGCTGCAAGCGCGCCGGGGCGCTCGTCGGGGCCGCGCAGCACGCTCGAGCCGACCAGGGCGGCGCCCGCACCGATGGCGAGGGCGAGGAGCAGGACGCAGGCGAAGAGCAGCGGCTTCATGGGATCCTCGGTGGCTATGCTAGCGACGCCGGGTGCAGGGCGCCCCGGCCGAGCGCTTGAACACGCCGGACCCCTCGCCGGTTCCCCCCCGGCCCGCGAATTCCCTCGCCACGGCCCTGCGACGCATGAGCTGGGAGGTCGAGCCCGGCTCGTTCGCGCTGGTCGCCTTCCAGGGTCCCCCTCGGCCCGAGGACCTCGGGGCGCTCGAGGGCGCGGGGCCGGCCCAAGTCGTGCGCGAGGGCGGGGAGACGACCCTGCTCGTGCGCGCCGATCTCCTGGCGCCGATCCTCGCGCGCCACCCCGGTGCGCAGGTCCAGCCCGATCTGTGCTGGATCCGCTTCCGCACGCCCATGGGCTGGGACGTGGTCGGCTTCCTGGCCCTGGTCAGCCGCGCGCTCGCCGACGCCGGCGTGCCGCTGGGGGCGGTGTGCGGCTACAGCCGCGACCACCTCTTCGTCGCGCGCGGCCACCTGGCGCGGGCGAGCGCCGCGCTCGCGGAGCTGTTCCCCCAGGCGGCCCTCGGGAGCCCCTGAAGGAGCTCGGAATGGACTTCACCTTCAGCGAGGAGCTGCGCCTGGTGCGCGACCTGGCGCGCGACTTCACCGAGCAGTCGATCCGGCCGCGTTCCCACCAGATCGAGCGCGAGCACCGCGTGCCGCGGGAGCTCCTGGACGCCATGGCCGCGCTCGGCCTGATGGGCGTCGCGATCCCCGAAGAGTACGGCGGCGCGGGGCTGGGCGAGACCGGCCTGTGTGTCGTGATGGAGGAGATCACGCGCGGCGACTTCTCGCTGGCCGTGACCTACGGCGCGCACGCCTCGATCGGCGCGATGAGCGTGCTCGTGGGCGGCAGCGAGGAGCAGAAGCGGCGCTTCCTGCCGGACATGGCCCAGGGCCGGGTGCTCGGCGCCTACGCCCTCTCGGAGGCGAACGCCGGCTCCGACCCGGGGGCGATGACCACCACGGCGGTGCGCGACGGCTCGGGCTGGGTTCTCAACGGCGAGAAGGTGTGGATCACCAGCGGCGACATGGCGGACCTGGTGACGGTCTACGCCGTCACCGACCCTGCGAAGCGCACGCACGGGGGGATCACCGCGTTCCTCGTGCCCTCGGACGCCCAGGGCTACCAGGTCGGCAAGCGCGAGGAGAAGATGGGCCAGCGCGGCTCGAGCACGGTCACGCTCGCCTTCGAGGACCTGCGTTTGGCGGACGACCTGCGGCTGGGCGAGGTGGGGGAGGGGTTCAAGATCGCGCTGGCGACGCTCGATCGCGGGCGGCTCGCGCTGGCCGCGAACTGCCTCGGGTGCGCGCGCGAGGCCCACGCGCTGTCGGTCGGCTACGCCAAGCAGCGCGAATCCTTTGGCAGGCCGATCGCCGACCACCAGGCGGTGCAGTTCATGCTCGCCGACTCGGCGACGGAGATCTTCGCGCTGGAGGGGATGGTCTACCGCACCGCCACCCAGTGCGACGACGGCCAGCCGTTCAGCCGCGAGTCGGCGATGGTGAAGCTCTTCGCGAGCGAGGCGCTCGACCGGATCGTCGACCGCGCCGTGCAGATCCACGGCGGGATGGGCTACTCCGCGGAGTTCGTGGTCGAGAAGCTCTACCGCGACGCGCGGGTGACGCGGATCTACGAGGGCACGAGCGAGATCCAGCGCATCGTCATCGCCCGGGACGTGGTCAAGCGCGGCTGGTGAGCGCGCGGCCTGGGCGAGAACGCGGGTTCACCAGGCCCGGGACCGGCCGGCCACGGCCGGGGGCCCCGAGGGCTTGAATTACTCAGGATCTTGAGTAAAATTACTCAGTATCTTGAGCAAACTAGAGCCTTTCACACGACACCACGGGAGGACGTTGCGGGGCAGGCTGGAGGAGCCGCGACGCTTCCTCCAGATCGTCGCCGGTCCCCGGCAAGTAGGCAAGACGACCCTGGTTCGCCAAGTCCTCTCGCACTGGGGGGCTCGCGCCAGATTGGCGTCGGCCGACGAACCGACCCTGCGCAATCGCGCTTGGCTGGCGCAACAGTGGGAGGCCGCTCGACTGCTGACCACGAACTCTGGCGGCAATCCAGCCGTCCTCGCCGTGGACGAGATCCAGAAGGTCTCCGGCTGGTCGGAGACGGTCAAGCGCCTGTGGGATGAGGACACGGCAGCGGGGCTACCGCTCCACGTGGTCCTGCTGGGCTCGGCTCCGCTGCTCGTCCGACAGGGACTGGCCGAGAGCCTCGCCGGTCGCTTCGAGCTCATCCACCTGCCGCACTGGTCGTTCGCGGAGATGCGCGCCGCCTTCGGATTCGAGCTCGAGCAGTACCTTCGCTTCGGTGGCTACCCGGGAGCCGCTCCCCTGATCTTCGATCCCGAGCGTTGGGCACGCTACATCCGCGACTCGTTGATCGAGACCACGATCTCCCGCGACGTACTCCTGCTCACGCGCGTCGACAAGCCGGCGCTCCTGCGCCAGCTCTTCGAGCTGGCTTGTCGCTACTCGGGCCAGATCGTGTCGTACACGAAGCTGTTGGGGCAGCTCCAGGATGCCGGCAACACCACCACCCTTGCTCACTACCTGGACCTGCTTTCCGGCGCCGGCATGGTCACGGGCCTCCAGAAGTACTCCGGCAGCCCTACTCGCCAGCGCGGCTCCAGCCCGAAGATGCAGGTCCTGAACACCGCCCTCATGACGGCCCAATCCGGCCTGGATATCGACCCGTCCCAGTCCATCTCCGACCGCCGCGGCCGCCTGATCGAGTCTGCCGTCGGCGCCCACCTCGCGAACGCTGCCGCTGCCGGTATCTGTGAGCTGACCTATTGGCGCGACGGCAACCGCGAGGTCGACTTCGTGGTGCGCGCAGGGAACAGCGTCACCGCCATCGAGGTCAAGAGCGGAAGTCTCCGCCATGCACTTCCCGGCATGGCGGCCTTCGCCGAATCCTTCAGACCGCGACGGACACTGCTCGTCGGCGGCGACGGCATCCCGCTCGAGGAGTTCCTGAGCCGACCCGTCGAGCATTGGATAGGACTCGAGCTGGAGTGAGCGGCCGCCGGCAGGGCCTCCACTTCGCGTGCGGGACGTAGGAGAAGCAGGACGACCCGAGCCGCCACTGCAGGATCTCAGCGGATCACTCGATCGTGACGGCGAACTCCATCGGCACCGAACGGTAGCGCGAAGTCGCGGGCAGCTCGAAGCGCAGGCGCGCGGCTCCCGGCGCGGCGTCGCGAGGGATCGTCACGGATCCCAGTAGCGTCGCTCAGGACG
>DATKBQ010000726.1:0-7447 GCA_035546375.1 Planctomycetota bacterium
AGCTGCTGGCGGTCCACGCGGTAGGTCTCGATCTGCTGGCGCCAGCCGAGCTCGGCCTCGCGCTGCAGGGAGGTCGCGTACTTCACGCCGGCCCCGCGCAGGAGCGGCTGGCGGAAGCTGAGCCCGATCACGTCGGTGGTCGAGGGGTTGATGAGCTGGAACTGGTTGTTCGTCTCGGTGTTCGTCGTGTCGAAGGTGACGTCGAAGCTGCCGCCGGTGATCAGCGGGAAGAGCAGCCCCGCGTTGACGTTGATCGTGTTCTCCTCGAGCACCGTCGCGCCCGAGAGCGCCGACTGGGCCTCGAACTCGCTGTCGGTCACCGAGGCGGCGGCGGTCGCGACCGGATCGAAGGCGCCCCAGCTCCCGGCGTACTCGAAGCGCGCCACGTCGACGGTCTCGGCCGAGATCGCGAGCCTCAGGTCGTGCTCGAGCGCCAGGGCGCGTGCCTCCTCGAGCGAGAGCTCGATCACCTGGGAAACCGGAGGTGCCGGGACCTCGGGCTCCGGCTCCTGGGGCTCGGGCTCTCGGAGCTCGGGCTCCTGCACGGCGGGCGGCTCCTGGGCTCGGCCCAACGGGGCCAAGCCGGAGAGCATCAAGGCCGCCAGCCAGGGGGGCCCGGGGAAGGCGCGCATGCGGCGAGAGCATAGAGCCGCCGCCGCAGGAATCGAGCGCCGCGGCCCGGAGCGGCGTCAGCGATCGGTAAGCGCGGCCCAGGCGGCCGCCATTCCGCGCGGCTCGGCCCCGCGCGTCCCGAGCGCCCGGCGGAACGTGGCCAGCCAGATCTCGTCGAGCGCGGCGCCGCGCTCGACGCGGCCGAAGCGGGCCGAGCTGCGGCCGGCGGCGGCCAGGCCGTAGCGCCGCGCGCGCTCGAGCGCCAGCTCTTGCAGCTCGCGCACCGGCGGCGGCAGGCTCGCGTCGCGCGCGAGGCTGCGCAGGACTCCGTTCAATTCGGGGCGCAGCTCGTCGGCCAGCGCGCCCTCGAGCGCGAAGAGGTCGAGCAGGAGCTCGGCGCGCAGGGCCAGCTCGAGCCCGTCCCCGATCGTGGGATGGGGCGTGGGATCGGCCAAGGCGTCGCCGGCCGCGAGGGCGGCTGCCTGCGCGTCGTGCAACGTCCAGAGCGCGCTGCGCGCCCAGAGCAGCCTCTCGAGCGTGTCCTCGGGCGCGCCTCCCGCGGGCGCCGGCAAGCGAGCGTTCCGCAGGGCCTCGCGGTCGCGGCGAAGAGCGCGCAGTGCGTCCGACGCACGCGGGGCCGGACGCGCGGGCGCGCTCGGCTCCTCCACGAGCCCGGCCGCGGGCTCGGGATCCTCGAGGCGCGGATCGCGCTCCGGTTCGCGGGCCTGCGGCGGCGCCGGATCCGCGGCCGCCTCGATCGCGGTGTTGAAGTGCGGCTCGGCCCGCTCGCCGCGCAGGGCGAGCCAAGCGAGCACCGGCAGCGCGGCGAGGTGCAGGAGCAGGCTCGCCGCGGCGACGCGCAGGACCAGCGACGAGCGCAGCGCGCGGCCGAGCCAGTCGCCCCAGACGCGCAGGTCGCCGCGCCAGGAGAGGTCCTCGCGGGTGGTGCGTGCCAGGACCCGGCGCACGAGCCGTTCCTCGGAGTGGACGGCGTGCGGCGATTGGCGCGCCGGAGCGAGATCGCCGCCGAGCGCGCTCCGGCAGCGGATCACGAACCCCTCCAGCTCGCGCAGCGAGCACGCGCAGCGCTCGCAGATGCGCGCCTCCTCGCGCAGGCCCTCGGCGGCGCCGGCGCCTCCGAGGAGCGCCTCGGCGAGCTGCTCGCCGTTCAAGTGCTCGTGCAAGTGCTCATGCTCGCCGCTCATGCCCGCTCCTCGCCCGCGCGATCGTCGGCCTCCAGCGCAGCCCGCAGCTTGCGCAGGGCGTGGAAGACCCGCGACTTGACCGTGCCCACCGGAATGCCGAGCAGCTCGGCGATCTCGGCGTACGGACGCTCCTGGACCACCGCCAGCTCGAAGACCGCCGCGTGGGCCCGCGAGAGCCCCGCCAGCGCCGCGCGCAGCGCCCGCGCGTCCTCACGCGCCGCGAGGGCGCGGCCGGGGTCCTCGGCGGGGCCCGCGAGCTCACCGGAGCCCCCGCGCTCCTCGCCGGAGTCCTGATCGAGCGAGCGCAGCCGGGGCCGGGCCCCGCGCCGGCGGTGGCGGTCGATCCAGGCGTTGCGCGCGACGCGCAGGGAGTACGCCTCGAAGGCGCTCTTCGCTTGGTAGGTCTCGGCCGCTCGGAACAACTTCAGGAACACCTCCTGCGCCAGGTCCTCCGCCTCGGAGCGCTCCGCGCCGAGCCGCCGGAAGAAACCGATGAAGGTCCCGGCCTCGCAGCGCACGAACTCTTCGAAGAGGGTCGGGTCCCCCCGCCGGAGAGCCGCAAGCGGATCCCGGTCGAAGTCCCAGGCGCCCTTCAAGGAAGGCTCACAACGCAGGGTCCCCGGCGGGGTTCAGGGACGCCATTTCGGAGCACTCCGGCGGAGGCTGGAGACCCTCGACGAGCGCCCGAAGGGCCTCGCCTCGCGGTTCCTGGCCCGTTGCTCCCACCGCCGTGAGGTGCACGCGGCACTCGCTCGGGCCGGCGTGCTCGAGGGTGACGGCCAGCCGCGTCGAGGTGGTAGAGCGGAATCGGGCCGGGGTGGTGGTGCATCCGGGCGTAGGTAGGGCTCGCGATGTCACCATCGACCCCCAGGCTTTGCGGAAGGCCGCGGACGAAGCAGGTCTTCTCGCCGCCGAGCTCGCCGTGCAACGCGAGGAGTCTCTCCGGCGCCGAGATCCCCGTCGGGCCCGGACCTGTGATTCCCGATGGGATTCCTCCTCCCTGTGATGGACCGCCGACTGGATGAGCACTCCGACAAGCGCCGACGAGCTCCGCGCCCTAGGATAGTCACTCCAAGCGGATGACCCCGGTGGCCAGACCCCCCGGTGCGGCCCGCCGGAGGCACCAGGCGAGCAAGACGAGGTCGGCGAGCCCCAGACGGCCCGCCGGATCGGGGGTCAGGATGGGCTTCGCAAGGCTCCCGGACGGGGTCAGGGCAGGGGCCTCCCATCCCGGCCCTCTCGTGGCCGGTGCGGAAGGGGGAGCGGCGACTACCCGGCGAGCTCGAGCTCGGGCGGGGAACGGGCCGGAGCGAGGGTCGGAGCCGTGGCCGGAAGGCCGAGGTGCTCGAGGCTCCTGCGCACGAGCGCTCCGTCGGTACCCGCAGCTCACACCGGAGGACATCCGTGCCTGCATCGCCTACGGATCCGAGATGACGCGCGAGCGGACGGTTCACACGGCATGAGGCCGTCGTGAAGTTCAAGCTGGACGAGAACCTCGGCGCGCGCGGTGCGCAGCTCCTCGGGGACAGGGGCTGCGACGTGACCACGGTGGTCGCGGAACGTACCGCGGATATTCTGGCCGGTGCGTGTCGATTTCCCCCGCGCGCGCTCGTCTGCAGGCGACGCAGGACTTCCCTGCGGCCCCCCCCCCACGACTCCGGAGACACCCATGCCCAAGTACATGCTCGTCCTGCGCGACGATCCCTCCGTGTTCACGACTTACGGCCCGGGCGACATGCAGCGCATCCTCGAGACGTACAACGCCTGGTCCGGGCGCATGGCCCAAGAGGGCCGGCTCGTGCGCGGGCACAAGCTCACGGACCAGGGCGGCCGCACGATGAAGAAGTCCGGGGGCCGCGTCGTCACCAAGGACGGCCCCTTCGTGGAGACGAAGGAGATCGTCAGCGGTTACTTCATCATCGCCGCGGACAGTTACGACCACGCCGTGAAGCTGTGCGCCGACCATCCCGTGTTCTCGCACGACGGCACGCTGGAGATCCGCGAGGTCGACTTCATGGGCGGCCCGGAGGAATGACCTTCGATCCAGCCAGCGCGAGCGACGCGCCGGATGCCGCTCGCGCCAACCGGGACGTGCCCGCGCTCGTCGACCGGCTGTTCCGCGAGGAATCGGCCCGGCTCGTCGCGGGGCTCGCGCGCGTGTTCGGTCCGGCGCACCTGGAGCTGGTCGAGGACGTCGTGCAGGAAGCGCTCGTCAAGGCGCTGCGCATCTGGCCGTACGCGGGCGTGCCGGCGCGGCCGGACGCGTGGCTCGTGCGCGTGGCGCGCAACCTGGCGATCGACGCGTTGCGCCGCGGCGCGCTCGAGCAGCACCATCTCGAGGAACAGCGTGCCGAAGAGGTCCGCCGCTGGGCCGACGCGCAGATCTCCGGCCGGGCCGAGGCGGATGGCGCGATCGCCGACGACCAGCTGCGCCTCGTCTTCACCTGCTGCCACCCCTCGATCCCGTTCGACTCGCGCGTGGCGCTGACGCTCAAGGCCTCGTGCGGGTTCGGCGTGCGCGAGATCGCGCGCGCGTTCCTGGCCGACGAGCCGACGATCGCGCAGCGGCTCGTGCGCACGAAACGCCGCATCCGGGAGGAGCGTATCCGGCTCGAGGTGCCCGACGAGAGCGGCCTCGACGCGCGGCTCGACGCCGTGCTGGAGGTGGTCTACCTGGTCTTCAACGAAGGCTACGCCGCGCACGCCGGGGAAGACCTCGTGCGCGCCGACCTCGTGCACGAGGCGGTGCGCCTGGGCGAGCTCTTGGCGGCAGCGCCCGTGACGCACCGGCCGCGCGTCGACGCCCTCCTGGCGCTGATGCTGTTCCAGGGCGCACGCATCCCCGCACGCGTGGACGCGAACGGCGACGTGCTGACGCTGGCGCAGCAGGACCGCGGTCTGTGGAACCGGTCCTGGCTGGCGCGCGGATGGAAGCACTTCGAGCGCTCGATCGACGGCGCGGAACTCACCGCCTATCACGTCGAGTGCGCCATCGCCGCCTGCCACGCACGGTCGCCGACCTACGAAGCGACCGACTGGCGCGCGATCCTCGACCGCTACGACCAGCTCGTCGCGCTGACGCCATCACCGATCGTGCGCCTCAACCGAGCGGTCGCGGTAGCCAAGGTGCACGGGCTCGACGCGGGCTTGGCCGCGCTGGACGGGTCGGAGCTCGAGAGAGGTCGGGAGCTGGGACCTGCAGCGGTTCACGAACCCGGCGATCGCTCGAGGCTGGACGGATACCACTTGCTCCCCGCGACGCGCGGCTTGTTCCTGTGGGCGCGGGGCGACGCGCCCGGCGCGGGGCAGGAGTTCGTGCGTGCGCTCGAGCTGGCGCGCACAGCGCCCGAAAGGCGCCTGCTCGAACGCCGCCTGGCCGCCGCGCGCGCTGGGCTGCCGGCCGAGCCGTTCTAGCGGGACGCGACGGCAAGCCGGCGGTCCGTGCCACGCGTGTGCAGGTGGACTCCGGTTGCAGGTCGATTCCGGGCGCCCTCGTCCGTCTTTCGCCAACATGGTGGCCCTTCCGCGGCCACCCCAACCCACACGGAGATCCTCATGCACTGGCCCACCCTGTTCGCCTCCTCGCTCGTCGCCTGCGCCGCCGCCGCGGCGCTCTCCCCGCAATCCGCCGCGCCGGGCGATGCGAAGCCCAGGCCGCGGCTGGCCCGGGTCGACGCCTTCGACTACGACGGCAGCTCGATCAGCTCGGTGGCGGTCAAGGACATGAAGGCGGCGCGGGCCTGGTACGGCAAGGTCCTCGGCGCCAGCCTCTTCTACGAGCTGGAGTCGCAGGGCTGGTGCGAGATGACGACGAGCGTGCCGAACGCGCTGATCGGACTGTCGGCCTATCCCACGGCGCAGCCCACGAAGGGCTCGACGATGGCCTTCGGCGTCAAGGACATGGCCAAGGCCAAGACTTGGCTGGGGGAGAACGCCGTGAAGCTCGACGGCGACGTCGTCGAGATCCCGCAGACCGTCAAGCTGCTCTACTTCTTCGATCCCGACGGCAACCGGCTCATGTTCTACGAGCCGTACGCGGGACAGTAGGGCGCGAGATCACTCCTCGCGCGCGGTCTCACCCGGGCCGGGGACGTCCTCGCCTTCCGACTCGTCGTCCTCGGCCAGCTCCTCCCGGTCGAAGTTCCAGGCGCTTTTCAAGGAAGGCTCACAACGCAGGGTCCTCGGTGGCGTTCCGGGGTGCCACCTCGGAGCACTCCGGCGGAGGCTGGAGACCCTTGACGAGCGCCCGAAGGGCCTCGCCTCGCGGTTCCTGGTCCGTTGCCCCCACCGCCGTGAGGTGCACGCGGCGCTCGCTCGGGCCGGCGTGCTCGAGGGTGATCGCCAGCCGAGGGCCCGCGAGCCAGGCCGCGACCCGCTCGGCCCACTCGACCGCCGCGACTCCGCCGGCGTGGAGCCACTCGGCGCCGCCGTCCTCCAGGAAGGCCTCGCCCCGGCCCTGCATCCACGCGTCGAGGTGGTAGAGCGGGACCGGGCCCGGGTGGTGGTGCATCAGGGTGTACGTAGGGCTCGCGACGTCCCCTTCGACCCCTAGACCGCGCGCGAGGCCGCGGACGAAGCAGGTCTTGCCGCTGCCGAGCTCGCCGTGAAGCGCGACGAGCGAGCCGGGCGGGAGCCGCGATCCGAGGAACGCTCCCAGCGCCTCGGTGGCCTCGGCGGAGCCGCTCAGGAAGGAACGGGCGGCGAGCACACGCTCGCCCGAGAGGAGCAGGGCCTCAGGCCCCATGGACCCAGCCGCCCCGGCCCGTCCACTCGATGAACTTCGCCGAGCCCTCGGCGGCGGGAACCGCCAGTCCGGACCCTTCCAGCACGTGGCCGATGACGGCGAGCGACGGGCAGTGCTGCGCCGCGCCCTCGAGCGCGCGCGCGAGCGCGGGCGGGCGCAGCGCGGCGACGAGCTCGTGGTCCTCGCCGTCGGAGAGCGCGTGCTCGAGGGCCGCTCTCCCGCTCGCGCGCGCCGTGCGGCGCGCGTCGCGGTGGATCGGCACGTGCTCCAGCTCGATGCGCACGCCCGACGCCTCCGCCAGCCGCGCGAGATCGCGCGCGAGCCCGTCGCTCACGTCCATCATCGCCCGCACGCCGCACCGTGCGAGCCACAGGCCGGCCTCGATCCGCGGCTGGAAGCGCAGGTGCCGCCCGAGCCGGCTGCCGCCGACCGGCCCGGTGATCACCAGCGCGTCGCCCGGCCGCGCGCGGCTGCGCGCAATGGCCGGGATGCGCGCCGGACGCTCGCCCAGCGCGCAGACGGCGATCCCGAGCGGTCCCTCCGCGCAGCACAGGTCCCCCCCGGCGAGCCCCGCGCCGTGGGTGCGCGCGGTGCGGTCGATGGCCGAGAGCAGCGCGCGAATCTCGCCCTCGTCGGTCGCGAGCGGCGCGCGCAACGCGGCGAGCACGACCCGCGGGCGCGCGGCGCTGGCGGCGAGATCGGAGAGGGCCCGCGCGCAGGCCTTGTGCCCCGCGAGCCGCGCCGGCGTGCCGCTCTCGTAGTGCACGCCCTCGACCGTGTGATCGGTGCAGACGACCGGCCGGTGCATCCCGCGCGCGAGGGCCACGGCGTCGTTGCCGAAGCCCGCGGCAAGCTCGGAGGCGTCGAGCCGCGAGCGGAGCCAGCG
>DATKBQ010000727.1:0-15675 GCA_035546375.1 Planctomycetota bacterium
CAGCACGCCGCCGGTGTCGCCGCTGCGGCCGAACTCGACCTTGTCGATCTCGTCGAGCAGGACCACCGGATCGGAGGTGCCCGCGCGGAAGAGCCCGGAGAGGATTCGGCCCGGCGCTCCGCCGGGGTGGGTGTGGTGGCGGCCGCGGAGCTCGCTCTCGTCTTTCATGCCGCCGACCGGCACGTGCACGAACTCGCGGCCGAGCGCTTCGGCGACCGCGCGGCCCATGCTCGTCTTGCCGGTGCCCGGCGGACCCGCGAAGCACAGGACCGTGCCGCGCGCCGCGCCGCCCAGGCGCCGAACCGCGAGGAACTCGGTCACGCGGTTCTTGGCCTCGGCCAGGCCGGTGTGCGTGCGAGCGAGGACCTCCAGGACCCGCGTGAAGTCCCCCGGCGGCCCGCCGGGATCGGGGCTCGAGACGTCCCAGGGGAGCTCCAGCACCCACTCGACCCAGTTGCGGATTCGGCCGGCCTCGGCCGAGCCCACGCCGGTGTGGCGCAGGTGATCGATCTCCCGCAGGGCTCGGCGGCGCGCGGCCTCCGGCAACGTGGAGCGCACGACCAAGTCCTCGATCCGACGCGCCTCGACGTCCATGGGGCCCGCGGGGGCCGCCGGCGGCATGCCTCCCTCCCTTGCCGTCGCCAGGGCGCCCTCGATCCAGCGCCGCAGGGCCGCGAGCCGGAGCTCCGGATCGGGCTCGGCCGCGAGGCGCGCCAGCTCGTCCGGCGTCGTAAGGGAGAGCTCGTCGGGGAAGAGCGGCATGGCGAGTTCGGGGGAGGAGAGCCTGACCGTTAATCGGGCGCGGCGGTGGCGGGAGTTGCGCGAAAGCGCCGCTTCCACTCGGCTCTTAGGCCGCGCAGGAATCCCGATGTAAGTACCTTCGAGGCAAGGTTTTGCGAATTCCGATCCGAGACCGCCCCAGGCCCAGGGCGAGCCCCCGAGCGGGGGCGCTCGGGGCGCCTTGCCGAGCGGCCCGCCTGCCGGAAGAGCCGCCCCGGATCCGGCTCAGTCCCCGGCCAGCTCGAGGACCGCCTCGGCCACCCGCTCCACGTCGGCGTCGGAGAGGAACGGGTGGATCGGGAGGCACAGCACCTCGCGCGCCAGGGCCTCGGCCGCCGGGAAGTCGCCGGGCCCGTAGCCCCACTCCCGGGCCGCCTCCTGCAGGTGGACCGGGGTCGGGTAGTGCACGGCCGCCGTGATGCCGCGCCGCTCCAGGCCGGCCCTCACCGCCTCGCGCCCGCGCCCGCCGGCGATGCGCACCGCGTATTGATGGTAGGCGTGCAGGCCGCCGGGCACCGTGGCGAGCGGGCGCACGGTGGCGCTGCCCTCGAAGGCGCGGCCGTAGCGGGCGGCCAGGGCGCGCCTGCGCTCGTTCCAGCGCTCGAGGTGCGGCAGCTTCACGCGCAGCACCGCGGCCTGGAGCGCCTGCAGCCGCGAGTTCGTGCCGATCCGGGCGTGGACGTACTTCTGCGGGCTGCCGTGGTCGCGCAGCTCGCGCAGGGTGCGGGCCAGCGCCGCATGGCGGGTGGCGACGAGCCCGCCTTCGCCGGCGGCGCCGAGGTTCTTGGTGACGTAGAAGGAGAAGGCGGCCGCGTCGCCCAGCGCACCGCAGCACAGGCCGTCGCGGCGCGCGCCGTGGGCCTGGGCACCATCTTCGAGGAGCGAGAGGCCGCGCGCGTCCGCGAGCTCGCGGAAGGCGCGCACGTCGGCGAGCTGGCCGTAGAGGTGCACCGGGAGGAGGCAGCGGGTCAGGCGGTCGACGGCCGATGCGGCACTCTCGGCCTCGAGCAGGCCGGTCTCGGGGTCGATGTCGGCCAGGACCGGACGCGCGCCGATCCAGGCGATGGCGGCGGCCGAGGCGAAGAAGGTGAAGGGGCTGGTGACGACGCCGTCGCCGGGCTCGACGCCCAGGGCGAGCAGCGCGAGCACGAGCGCGTCGGTGCCGGAGGCGACTCCGACGGCATGGCGGGCGCCGTGGGCCTCGGCGAACTCGCGCTCGAAGGCCTCGACCTCGGGCCCGAGCACGTAGCGGCCGCTCTCGAGCACGCGCAGGACCGCGCGCGGCAGCGCCTCGCCCAGCTCGGCGCGCTCAGCGGCGAGGTCGAGGGGAGCGATCGGGGCACCCCTCGGAGGCGATTGCGGCTCGCTGGGCATCGGGCGCGAGATCCTGCCAGGGCGCGCCGGGGCGCGCAATCGCATGGGGCCGGGAGTGCAGGAGGGATCGCGAGCCGGCCGGACTATGCTTGCGAGCGATGAAGAACGCAGCGTGCTTGCTCGTGGGCCTGGCGGCCCTTTGGATCGTCTACCCGGACGCCCCGGCCCAGGACGGCGCCCGACGAGGCGGCGTCCAATGGACCCAGTCCGAGCTGGAGCGGACCACCGAGGTGATCAAGGCCGACGTCGAGGAGATGCGCGGGATGCGCTTCCTGCGGCCGGTCGCCGTGAAGCTCGCCACGCGCGAGGAGTTCTCGCGCTACGCGCGCGAGGAGCTGGAGCGCTCGGTGCCCGCGGAGCGCCTCGCGGCGGACGAGACGATCGCCAAGATGCTCGGCGTCGTTCCGGTCGACGTGGACCTGAAGGAGACGCTGCTCACGTTCCTCGAGGAGCAGGTGGGCGGGTTCTACGACCCGAGGGAGGAGACGTTCTTCCTGATGGAAGCGACGCCGTTAGGCGTGGCGAAGATCGTCTTGGCTCACGAGCTGACGCACGCGCTCGACGACCAGCACTTCGACCTCGAGGGCGGGATGAAGCAGGTCGAGGAGGAGACCGACCGCGCTTTCGCATACCAGGCGCTGGTCGAGGGCAGCGGGACCAGCCTGATGAACCAGTGGACCTTCGCTCACCTGGACGAGATCGATCTGGGCGGGTTCGAGGCGATGCAGAAGGACGCCACCGCCTCGCTCGCTGCCGCGCCGGCGTGGCTCTCCAAGCCGCTGCTCTTCGCCTACCTGCGCGGGGCTTCGTTCCTGGTGCGCAGCGACCTCCTGATGGAAGGCCAGATGAAGCCGGCGAAGCCCGAGGACGTGCGGCGCGCCTTCGAGCGCCCGCCGGACTCGACGGAGCAGATCCTGCATCCCGAGAAGTACTGGGACGAGGAGCGGCGCGATGCGCCGCAGCCGGTCGAGATCGCGACGGACGGCTTGCCGAGCGGGTGGAGAGTGCTGCGCAGCGACACGCTGGGGGAGCTCCTGCTGGGGCTGCTCTCGGCGCCGCCGGAGGCGCGTGCGCTTCCGGACTTCGCGAACCCGATGGCGGTGCTCGGACTCCAGTTCACGCACGCGATCAGCGAAGGCTGGGGCGGCGACCGCGTGGTGCTCCTGGCGAAGGACGGCGCGCGGGTGCTGCAGCTCGTGACGGTGTGGGACACGCCGCGCGACGCGGCGGAGTTCTTCGGGGCGATGCGCGCGCTCGCGCCGAGGCTGGAGGAAGCGGCGCGGGCCCTCGGTGCAGAGGGCGGCGACGGGACGCCCGGAGCGAGCGTGGAGTACGGCGCCGGGGAGCTGGAGGTGGTGGTGACGGTGCACCACGGCGTGCGCTCGAGGGAGCTGCGCAGGGTGACGAAAGCGCTCGGCCGGGGTGGGCCCGAGGAGGAACGATAGCCGTCCTCGGGATCGGGTCGGCCGCGCGTCTCACCCGAAGGCGCGCCCGACGCGCCGGCTCGGCCCGTCGATTCCCCCGGCGACTCGGCCGCTGAGCAGGAAGATGCCCTCGATGCGCGAGCCGGGACTCGGCACGGGCAGTCCGTCGGCCTCGAGCTGCCATGGGCTGACGAAGAGCTCGAGCGGGCGTCCCGGCGCATCGACCTCGATCTGCACCACGGCGGCTCGGGTCAAGCCATTCGCCAGCTCGCGCACGGAGCGCACCGGCAGCGACAGCTCGACGCAGCCTCCAGGCGCGTCCGCGCCCCCTACGACGCCGATCCGCGCCTGGGCGGCGTCCGATTCGCCGGCGCTCGGCGGTAACACGTCCTCGACGTCGAGCGCGAAGCCCGCCAACGCCAGGGCGAGCACGTGCCCGCGCAGCAGATCGAGCGGCACCCGCCGCGCGTCGGTCAAGGTCGCGCTGAGGTGCCAGCTCTCCGCGCTCGGCTCCGCGTCCGCCGCGCGCGCGGGCGGATTGGCCCAGCCGGTGAGGAGCACGTCGAAGGGCGAATCCTGCGGATGCTCCAGGGTCTCGACGGCCACCCTCAATCGATGGTTGGCGCGGAAGTAGGGGAGCAGCGTCCAGTGCGCCGAGCCCTGCTCACGGTCCATGCGCAGCTCGAGACCGTCGCCCAGATCGAGCCGCAGGTGCTCGCCCGCCGGCCCGCGCCAGGCGACGGTCTCGCCCCGCTCGCGCGCGAGCCGCGCCAGCGCCTCGAGGTCGTGGTCCGGCGGGAAACCGATGCACTCGAGCAGGAAGTCCATGTGCTCGCAGTAGCTTGCACGGGGGGCGAGGCGACACCAACTGCGGCTCGCAGACACCGCCGGGAACCGGAGGACGGCGGCGCGGCGCGAGTAGGCGGTTTCTCGAGCTTTACCTGCCCTGGTTGAGGTCAAGGACTCTTCCGGTGCGCTCGTCGGGCGAGGGCGCCGTTAAGCTGCGACCCGTGGGGAAGCCCCGCGCCGAGCCCAGTGCCGCCGCACGGAGCCCGCAAGAGGCGGCGCGCGCGTCGAGCCAGCGCGCGCGACTCATCGGCGAGCTGCGGCGCGCGCTGCTCGCCGAGTTCGGAGCGCGGGCGATCTACCGCCGACTCGAGCGGCTGGCCCGCGACGGCGAGCTGGCGCGGGTGCTCGCCGGCTTCGCCCAGGAGGAGGAGCGCCAGATCGAGCTCTTGCGCGCGAGCCTGACCTCGCTCGGCGCCGGTCCCGCTCGCGGGAGCCTGCGGCGCACGCTGCTCGCCGAGGCCCTGGCCTGGACCAGCCCGCTCGTGGGAATCCGGCCTGTCCTGCGCATCTGCCTCGAGGCCGAGGACACCTCGGCGCGCAGGTACGCGTACTTCCAGGAGCGCCTGGCGCAGCTCGGCGAGCGCGAGTCGGCGCTCGCTTGCGGCGAGCTCGCGCTGACCAAGCGGCGCCACGCCCAGGCGCTCTACGCCTGGGTCGAGAACGCGCCGAGGCGCTGATCCTGCGACCCTCGGTCGCGGTTAGAATCTCCGCCCCGTACCGTCGGACCCGTTGGCTCCTCCCGACAAGCGAAGAGAACGACCATGACCACGACCACGACCCCGCCCGTTTCCACCGGCATTCCCCGCATCGGCGATCCCGCTCCGGATTTCAAGGCCGTGACCACCCAGGGGGAGGTCTCCTTCCACGAGTGGCAGGGCGACAAGTGGGCGATCCTGTTCAGCCACCCGGCCGACTTCACGCCGGTGTGCTCGACCGAGTTGACCGAGTTCGCCAAGCGCAACGCCGAGTTCACCAAGCGCAACACCAAGCTGATCGGCCTCTCGATCGACTCGATCCACAGCCACCTCGCCTGGCGCGAGAACCTGCGCCAGATCTTCGACGTCGAGATCCCCTATCCGATGATCGCGGACATCGACATGAAGGTGGCCTCGCTCTACGGCATGCTGCACCCCGGCGCGTCGGCGACGGCCACGGTGCGCGCGGTGTTCGTGATCGACCCCAAGCACGTGGTCCGCGCGCTCCTCTACTACCCGTTGAACGTCGGGCGCAACGTGGACGAGGTGGTGCGGCTGCTCGACGGCCTGCAGACCACCGACAAGCACGCCTGCGCGACGCCGGTCAACTGGAAGCCGGGCGAGAAGGTGATCGTGCCGCCGCCGAAATCCGAGGCCGACGTCAAGGAGCGCGCCTCGCACAAGGAGTACGAGCGCTTCGACTTCTACCTCAACAAGAAGAGTCTCGCCTGAGTCGACTTCTCCGGCGCGAGCCGGCGGCCAGGTCATGACGCGCCGCCGACCGAAGCTGCGCGAGCGCATCCAGGGCTGGGTCCCGTTCGGGCTGGACGAGACCAAGCCGCGCCACTTCCGCGAGATGGCGCGGGTCGCCTGGGAGAACCGCGACAGCCTGGGCTGGGCCTGGAAGGTGCTCACGCGCGGCGTCTGCGACGGTTGCGCGCTGGGACCGTCCGGGCTCTCGGACTGGACCCTGCCCGGGACGCACCTGTGCATGGTGCGCCTGGAGCTCCTGCGCCTGAACACGATGGGCGCGATGGCGCCGGACGCGCTCGCGGATGTCCGGGCGCTGGCGGAAAAGAGCTCCAAGGAGCTGCGCGCGCTCGGGCGGCTCGCCTGGCCCATGCGCCGGCGGCGCGGCGAGCGCGGCTTCGAGCGCGTGGGCTGGGACGAGCTCTGGGAGGACGTCGGCCGGCGCTGGCGCGGGCTCGATCCGCGGCGGACCTCGATGTACGTGACCAGCCGCGGCATCACCAACGAGGTTTATTACGTCGCGCAGAAGGTGATGCGCGCCCTGGGCTCGCCGAACGTCGACAACTCGGCGCGGCTGTGCCACAGCCCGAGCACGGCCGGGCTCAAGGCGACGATAGGCGTGTCCGCGTCGACCTGCTCCTACCTCGACTGGTTCGACGCCGACCTGATCGTCTTCCTGGGATCCAACCCCGCGAACGACCAGCCGGTGGCGACCAAGTACCTGGCCGAGGCCCGGCGCCGGGGCACGCGCATCCTGGTGGTGAACGCCTACCGCGAGCCCGGCCTGGAGCGCTACTGGATCCCCTCCGACGCCGAGTCGGCGCTCTTCGGCACGCGCCTGGCGGAGCGCTTCTTCCTGGTCGGCGTGGGAGGCGACCTCGCGTTCTTGAACGCGGCGCAGAAGCTCCTGATCGAGCGCGGCGCGGTGCAGCGCGACTTCGTGCAGGAGGCGACGAAGGGTTTCGCAGAGCTCGAGCGGGCGCTCGCGGCGCAGCCGATGGACGAGCTGGTCGCGCGCTCGGGGACCAGCCTGGCGGAGATCGAGGCCTTCGCCGACGAGATCGCGCGCGCCGAGCGCGGCGTGCTCGTGTGGTCGATGGGCATCACCCAGCACGCGCACGGCGCGGAGACGGTGAAGGCGATCGCCAACCTGGCGCTCTTGCGCGAATGGGTCGGGCGGCCCGGGACCGGGTTGATGCCGATCCGCGGGCATTCGGGGGTGCAAGGCGGGGCGGAGATGGGCGCGTATGCGAACGCGCTGCCCGGCGGGCTGGCCGTGAACGCCGAGAACGCGCGCCGCTTAGGCGAGCTTTGGGGCTTCGACGTGCCGAATCGGCCCGGCCTCACGGCCGTCGAGGCGCTCGAGGCCGCCGGGCGCGGCGAGCTGGACGCGCTGTACGCGATCGGCGGCAACTTCCTGGAGACGCTCCCCGAGCCGGAGCGGGTCGCGGCGGCGCTCGGCAGGATCGGCCTGCGCGTCCACGCGGACATCGTCGCGACCACGCAGATCTTGGTCGAGCCGGCGGACGTGGTCTACCTCTTGCCGTCGCGCACGCGCTACGAGCAGGAGGGCGGCGGCACCGAGACCAGCACCGAGCGGCGCGTCATCTACTCGCCCGAGATCGGCGGCCACGTGCCCGGCGAGGCGCGGAGCGAGTGGCGGATGCTGCTCGAGCTCGCCCGCGCCGTGCGGCCCGAGCTCTACGGGAAGCTGCACTTCGAGGATGCGGCGGCGATCCGCGCCGAGATCGCGCGAGCGGTGCCCGCATACGCCGGGATCGAGCGGCTGGCGCGCAAGGGCGACCAGTTCCAGTGGGGCGGCCAACGGCTCTGCGAGGGCCGGCGGTTCCCGACGGAAGACGGGCGCGCGCACTTCCAGCCGGTGACGCCGCCGGCGGCCCCTGCGATCGGGCGCGAGCGAAGGAACGGCCGCACCTTCGTGCTCGCGACGCGCCGTGGCAAGCAGTTCAACTCGATGGTCCAGCGAGACCGCGACCCGCTGACCGGCGCGGACCGCGACCACGTCTTCATCGCCCCCGAGGACGCCGCGCGCCTGGGGATCCGCCAGGACCAGCCGGTGCGGCTGGTCAACGCGCGCGGCGAGCTGCGCGGGCGCGCGTTCGTTGCTCCGGTCGCGCCGGGAACGCTGCAGGCGCACTGGCCGGAGGCGAACGTGCTCGTGGCGCACGGCGTCGTCGATGCCGGAGGCGGCGTGCCGGACTACAACGCCGAGGTCGAGCTGGAGCTCTGAGCGTGGCCTGGATCCGGACCGTGCCGCCCGAGCAGGCGACGGGCAAGCTGCGCGAGCTCTACGACGCGGCGATCGCCCGTGCGGGCAAGGTCTTCGGGATCGTGCGCCTGATGAGCCCGTCGCCGCGGACGCTCGAGGCGTCGATGGGGTTCTATCGGGCCGTGATGTTCGGCCCTTCGCCGCTCACGCGCCGCCAGCGCGAGATGCTCGCGGTCGTCGTCTCGCGCGCAAACGCCTGCCACTACTGAATCCGGTCCCACTCGGCGGACCTCCGGGCCGAGGTCCTCGATCTGGAGGACGACGAGCGGGATCGCTGGGTGGAGGCGGTCGCGCGCGATTGGCGCAGCGCGGACTTGTCGGAGGTTGATGCGGCGCTCTGCGCCTACGCCGAGAAGCTGACGCGCGAGCCGCGGGCGATGGGGGAGGCGGACATCGAGGGGCTGCGGAGGGTGGGGCTCTCGGACGAGGCGATCCACGACGCCGTGCAGGTCGTCGCGTACTTCAACTACATCAACCGGGTCGCGGACGCGTTGAACGTGGACCTGGAGCCGGAGATGCCGCCGCGGTGAACTACCGAACCCGGTTCGGTATCACAGCCTGAGATCGCGCAGGTCGTCGACGCGGAAGTCGACGCTCACCTCTTGGTCGATGTTGATCAGGCGGCCGGTGCCCTTGAACTGGTTGAAGATGAGCGCGCCGTGCAGCACGCGTCCATCCTTGAAGTACAGCGTCACCTTGTCGGCGGTGCGCGCTCCGAGGAGCAGGTCGTAGATCCTCTGCGAGTCAGTAGTCCGGCTCTTCATTCGCGTTGGGCTTCTTCGTTTGGGTTCGTACCGCCCGGGCTCAGGCCAGGGCGGCCGTGGACTTGGGGCGTACGGAGGCGGCGGGGAGCAGCGCGTCGAGGTGAGCGATCAGGAGCGCCGACCAGGTCTCGAGCGGCGCGCCCTCGGCCAACAGCCGGCGCAGCTCCGCCGGCCGGACGAAGCGGCCCTCGAGCAGGTCGCGCTCGCGCACGAGCGCATCGCCCTGCAGGAGGGCGACCTGGACCAAGCCCAGGTGCACGGCTCCCACCGGGTTGGAGTCGTCGTTCATCAGCCCCGCGCGGCGCAGCTCGAAGCGGCCCTCGATCGCGAGCTCCTCCTCCAGCTCGCGGCGCGTGCCGGCCTCGAGCAGCCGCCGCCGCTCGGCCGGTCCCTCGCCGGGAAGGTCCTCGGGGTTGACGTGGCCGCCGACCCCGATCGAGAGCTTGTCGTACAGGCGCGACTCGCCGCCGCGCGCCAGGCGTCGCAGGAGCAGGACCTCGCCCCCGCGCACGACGATCGTGTAGGGGATCACCTGCTTCAGGTCGGGGGCGTGCTCGGCGTGGGCGCGCTCGACGAAGTAGCCCCGGCCGAGCGCCACCTCCTCGAAGGCCGCCTCCTCGCGGGCGTCCGCAAAGGGCACGAAGCCCTGGGGATAGCACTCGCGGAAGAGGGCAGCCCTCGGCACCACGTACACGAACTCCATGGGTCTCTTGGGGGTCTCTTGGGGGTGGTCTCGGGTCCTAGCCGGCCTGGGGAGGGGCGAGACCGGCGGAGGCCGTAAGACTCCTGCCTGGACCGCCCCGCGGAGGCTGGCCCGCGCGGTGGGCCGCTCCGCTTCCGTGGCTCGTGCCCGAGATTGTCCCGATCTTGGCCGATCTGTCAAGATCCTGCACAGAGTCTTTAGGCAACCACAACATGTAGTGGTTCGCCCGCGTCGAGCGCCCAGGTATCCCCCGGTTTCACTGCCGGAGAGGCAGCCCTTCCCAGTCCTGGGAAGGCCTGGGGGGTGACGTGAGGGGCCCTGTAAGCCGGGTTCTGTCCCCCCCGAGAGGGGCGGCGACCATTTCTCTGGGACCGGGCTCGCGCCCGGCCTCGAACGGCCTACCCGGGAGGCATGGGCGCGGGTCGTCGCCCGTGGCCTCCCCTATTTGGCCTTTCTCCGGGTGGGGTTTGCCTTGCCAGCCCTGTCACCAGGACTGCGGTGCGCTCTTACCGCACCGTTTCACCCTTACCGCCCACCCCTGCGCCCCGAGGGGCGAGGAGCGGGTCCCCGAGCACGGAGCCCGCGGACCGGACCGGCGGCGGTCTCTTCTCTGTTGCACTTTCCCTGGCCTCGCGGCCGGTTGCCGTTAGCAACCACCCTGACCCGTGGAGCCCGGACTTTCCTCCCCGTCCTGCGCCGGCGGCGCGGGCGGAGCGGCCGCCCAGGCCCCTCACGTCGGGGGGATTGTAGGCCGCGGGCGTCGCCGCCGAAACCGCCTCGGCGATTCCGTTAGTCTCTTCTGCGATGCTCCTGACCGCGCTCCTCGGGCTCCTGGCCTGCCCCGCGCCCTCCGCCACCCTCCCGGCGCTTCCCCGGGCGGAATTCCACGCGCTCGAGCCCGGCGATGCCTTCGACGAGGCCCTGGCGCGCTTCCTGAAGGCGATCCGGGGCGGCAGCGACGAGGAGCGCCTCCTGCGGCTGGCCGAGCTGGTCCAACGCGGCGACGTGCGGGCCGCGGAGCCGCTCGCCCGGGAGCACGCCGGCGTGGCGCAGCTCCTGCGCGAGGCCCGGAGCAAGGCTCGCGCGCTGCGCTACGCCTACGACCAGCGCCAGCTCGTCCATCGCGGTCTCGAGGTCCGGGCCGAGCGCGATCCGGGCGCCGCCGAGGAGCTCCCGCGCCAAGAGGAGGCCCTGGCGGAGATGCTCGCCGACGTCGAGCGCGCGGAGAAGCGCGCGGGTGAGCTCGAGCCCTGGGTCGCCGCCCTCGCCGATGCGACCGCCACCCTGCTCGACGCCATCGGCCCGGCCAAGCGCCGCAAGGTCGAGACGGATCTCCTCCGCGAGGCGCAGTCGCCCGGCGACCTAGCGCTGCGCCTGGGCTCGATCGAGCTGCTCGGGCGCGCCGGCGGCCCGGGAACGGCGCTCGAGCTGCAGAAGCTCTCCGCCGAGACCGCCGAAGCTGCGACGAAGCTCCAGGCGGGAATCGCCAAGCACATGGGCGAGGTCCGCAAGCTCGAGAAGCGCATGCAGGCCGAGAGCGACCTGGCCGGCGGGCGTCTCAGCGAAGGGATCCAAGACCAATACGAGCGCACCAAGGCGGACGCCGCCGCGCTCCGGACCCAGGCGATCGCCTTGGCACGAGTGTCCGAGGCGGCGGCCCGGGCGGGCGGTGCGGCCCTGGCCCGCGAGTCGCCCGGCGATCTGGAGAAGTCGCTGCCGAAGCTCCTCTCGGCGCTCAAGCGCTCGAAGGACCGACCGCGCTACCGGACCCTGCAGCTCCTCTCGAGCGCGCCTAGTGAAGCGGTGCGCGCCCAGCTCCGCGCGCTGCTCGCGGTCGAGGCCGAGCCGCTGGCGCGAGCCGAGATGATCGACGGCCTCGCGGCGCTCGGCGACTGCGATCTCGTGCCGTTGCTCCTCGAGCGCTTCCTCCAGGACGAGACCTGGCACGTACGGAGCCGCGCCGCGGCCGCGCTTGCGACGCTGCGCTCCAAGGAAGCGATCCCGGCGTTGATCGCCAGGCTCGAGGTGGAGGAGGGCCGGGTGCGTAGCGACGTCGGCCGCGCGCTGACCTCGCTCACCGGCAAGGACTTCCACGGCAGCGTCGCGCTCTGGAAGCGCTGGTGGGCCGAGAAGGGGCAGGAGTTCGAGGTGCCCGACGCCCTGGCAGCTCCGGTGGCCGCGGAGGAGGAGCTCCCTTCGACCGCGATGAGCTTCTTCGGCATCGAGACCGAGAGCCGAAGGGTGCTCTTCGTGCTCGACCTCTCGGGCTCGATGAGCTTCGCCATGCTGCCGAAGTCGAACCCCGAGGATGACCCTCGAAGGCCGTACGACATGCCCGCGAAGGGCGAGCCGTCGCGCCTGGAGGCGGCGAAGAAGGACCTCGCCAGCGCGCTCGCGGGCCTGAAGGACGGCGGGCGGTTCAACCTGGTCCTCTACGCGAGCGACGTCTGGACCTGGTCCGACGAGCTCGTGACGATGACCTCCGAGACGCGCCAGGAGGTGGCGAAGGCGATCGAGGGGCTCGGCGCCAGCGGCGGAACGAACATTTACGGCGCGCTGGAGCGCGCGCTCGACATCGCCGGTGCGAAGGGCGGCGGGACCTGGAGCAAGCCGGAGATCGACACGATCTACTTCCTCACCGACGGCCGGCCCTCGATCGGGCTGACGAAGGTGCCCGACGAGATCCTGGCTTACGTGCGCGAGCGCAACAGCGATGCGGGGATCGTGATCCACACGATCGGCCTCTCGGCCGCGCAGGACGCGGCCTTCCTGCGCCGGCTGGCGGAGGAAAACGGCGGCCAGTACGTGGCGCGCTGAGGGGACCGCGGACGCAATGACAGGAGAGATCTCCGAGCCGCTCGCGACCTACCTCGAGCTGCGCGAATCGACGCCCGAGGGCGACGAGGCCGCGGGGCTCTCGCACAAGGCGGGAGGGCAGGTGCTGCTGCACGTGCTCGAGCTGGCGGCCTACGGCGAGCCGCGCGGCGGCGTCACGATCGTGCACGATGCCGGCGACCACGGCGGCCGCTACCTGGGCGCGGCGCGCGCGCTCGCCGAGGAGCGGTGGGCGGTCGCGCTGCCGGACCTGCGCGGCCACGGCCGCTCGGAGGGCGAGCGCGGGCACAGCGCGGGCCTGAACGAGGTCCTGCGCGACCTCGACGCGGTGCAGGAGCACTTGGCCTATCGGCTGCCGATCGCCCCGAAGGCGCTGGTCGGCATCGGGCTCGGCGCGCTGTATGCGCTCGCTTACGCGATCGAGCGGCCCGGCCAGCTCGCCGCGCTCGCGCTCCTCGCGCCGCGCTGGGAGCCGAGCTTCGAGATGCCGCGCGCCGGGGGCGTCCTGGCACGCTTCAAGAAGCTCGCCCCGAACCAGCCCGGCCGGATCGGGATCGATCCGGTGCAGCTCACCGCCGATTCCGCGGAGCAGCGGCGATGGCGCGAGGACCCGCTCGTGCACGACGCGATCACGCTGCGCGCCGCGTCGCAGGCGGCGGAGATCGCGGAGCGATACGGACAGCGCCTGGGCGAGCTCGACCTGCCGGTGCTCCTGATGCACGGCTCGAGCGACGCGGTCTCCGATCCCGCCGAGAGCCGAAAGCGCACCGCCGGCCGTGTCGAGCTGCGCCTCCGCGAGGGCGCGCTGCACGACCTCCTGCACGGACCCGACGGCCGGGAGGTCGCGGAGGAGCTGCGGGCGTGGCTCGCGGGGGCCGTATGAGGACGGGCGGCTCGCGCAAGCCGGCGATTCGGGCGCTGCTCGCGCTCGCCGCTTGCGCCATGGCCCTGCTCGCTGCCGAAGGCGCCTGCCGCGCCTGGCTGCGCCTGCGGGGCAAGCCGCACGATCGGGCGGACGTCGAGACCCGCATGGCGAACCTGGTCGATCCGATCCGCGCCTTCATGCCCGTCGCACGGCGCGAGGTGCAGGAGGGCGGCTCGCCGACGGCCATCCTGCACCCCTACACCGGCGGGGAGATGGACCACGATTCGGGCGGAGTCCTGCGCTACTTCCGCGAGTGGGCCAAGCCCGGCGACTTCACCGTGGTGATCGTTGGGGGATCGGCGGCGATGCTCGTCGCGGAGCAGGGCGCCGGCGACATCCGGCGCCTGCTCGCCGCCGACGATCGCCTCGCCGGGCGGCGCATCGTCGTCCTGAACTACGCGCACGCCGGTTACAAGGCTCCGCAGCAGGCGACGCGGCTCGCGTACCTCCTGAGCTTCGGCTATCGCCCCGACATCGTCGTCAACCTCGACGGCTTCAACGAGGTGGCGCTGGCCTTCGAGAACCGCTCGCACGGCACGCACCCGCTCTACCCGAGCGCCCCGGTGTGGGCCGCCGTCGTCCGCGACTACGGCCCCGGCTCCGGCACCGACCTCGGCGTCCTGGCGCAGATGTGGCTCCTGCGAAACGAAGCCGAAGCGACCGTCGAGCGCGCCCGCGCCTGCCGCTTCGCGCACAGCGCCCTGCTCAGCCGCTGGACGCTCTCGCGCCTGAAGCGCCTGGCCGCCAAGCGCTTCGAGCTGCAGAAGCGCCTGATCACCAACGACCCCTCCCGCACCGACGAGCACATGCGGCGTCAGATCTTCGGCCCCGACCGACCGCCCGGCCCGGTCGAGACCTTCGACCTCTGCCTGACCGCCTGGTACGAGGGCTCGCTCTCCCTCCACGCCCTCTGCTCGACCCGCGGCATCACCTACCTCCACGCCCTCCAGCCCACCCTCTTCGACGCCGGCTCCAAGCCCAAGACCCCCCAAGAGGAGCGCATCACCGTCCCGCACCCCGCCTGGCGCGTCGGCCCCCTGCACGGCTACCCGCGCCTGCGCGAGCTCGGCCAAGACCTCCTCGCCCGCGACGTCCAATTCCTCGACCTCTCGCGCCTCTTCGCCGACCACTACGGGACGATCTACTACGACCCCTGCCACTACCTGCCCGAGGGCTGCCGCATCGTCGCCCGCCAACTGGCCGAGGCGATCCGGGCCCAAGCATTGCCGCCGCGGCCGCCTACGGACGGTCGATAGCCCGTCCCTGCGCACGCCGGAGCGGCACTGCAGCGCACATTCGCCGTCCGAGCGGCACCAACACGTCGCTCTCGAGGATTCTCGCCCGCGGGAATCCGGCAGTCGTGCAGGCCAAGGCCTTGCACTCGCGCGCGAACGATCTCTCCCCAATCAAACCAGCCGTATGTCGCTGGACCTCGCGACCTGCTGGTCGCTTGGCGCCAGCACTTCTACTGCCAGTACTGGTACAGGGATCCCGCCGATCCGTTCACGACCGGCCTGACGGACGCGCTCGATTTCGTGGTCGGCTACTGACGAAAACGTCTCAGCCGGCGGCTAACCAGTCGCGCAATAGGACCAGTGCGCTCCACGAGTCGCGGCGGGCGCGGGCGGCGGGGCCGTGGTGGCCGGCTTCGCGCAGGAGGTCCTCCGCGGCCTTGGTGGTGAGGTGCTCGTCGTAGAGCACGACGTCGACTGCGGGGAATCGAGCACTGAGACGAGCGGCGAAGGCGCGGACGTCAGCGGCGCGCGGGCCCTCGTCGCCGGAGGCGAGGCGCGGCAGGCCGACGAGCAGGGTGGATACGTCGCGCTCGGCGAGCAAGCCGGCGACGTGATCAAGGAGCCCCTCGGAGTCTCCCGGGCCGCGGAACGCCTCCAGCGGCTCGGTGGTGATCCGCAGCGCGTCCGCGACCGCGAAGCCGGTCTTCTTCGTGCCGTGGTCGATCGCGATCACGGCCCCCGGGCGCGCCGGGGTCACAGGAACGAGCGGCCCTCGCGCTGCAGGCGCTCGACCAGGAGCTTGACGTCCTGGGCCCGGTCCCGGTGGCACACCAGCGTGGCGTTTCCGGAATGGACCACGATCAGGTCGCTCACCCCGATCAAGGCCGTGATCTCCCCCGGGTCGCCGTGCACGATGCAGTCGCGGGCGTCGTCGGCGATCAGCTCGGTGCCGCCGCTGGTCACGTTCTCGTTCGCGTCCTTCTCCTGCACGTCCGAGAGCGCGTCCCAGGAGCCGACGTCGCTCCAGAAGTAGTCGACCGGCAGCATCCTC
>DATKBQ010000728.1:0-2446 GCA_035546375.1 Planctomycetota bacterium
CGGGCTGAGCAGGTCCGAGCCCGCCAAGTCCGAGGTGCGGCCGCCCATCACGTAGAAGCGGCCGTTGGGAGCGAACCAGGTGCCTTGAGCGCGCGTGAGCGTGGTCGGGAAGTCCGCGCCCGCCGTCCACGAGCCCTGCAGGGCGAAACCGGAACTCGTGGCGCAGAGCGCCACGGCCAGCTGACACAGGACGAACGTCGCGAGACGAGCGCATCGATGTGTGGTCATTGTTTCTCCTCCGTTGCGCCCATGTTAGGCTGTTTCCGAATTCCTGCTCGGATTCCCCGAGGCTCGCGCAGGGCCGCCCATCGCAGGGCCCTGGCGGTCCGCCCGGGTGCTGTCTCACCAGTGCCGGCGCAGCGCGAGAATCACGCGCCCATCGTGGTATCGGCCCCCAACAGCGCTAGGGCTTGCGGGCGCGCGAGAGGGTGTCGGGGTCCTGGCCGCGGATCGCGTCGGGCGGCAGCTCGATCGAGCGCACCGTCTCCGCCGACAGCTCGAAGTCCTCGTAGCCCGAGCGCACGATCGAGCGCCCGTTCCAGGCGGCCCGCATGCGCCAGGTCCCCTGCGGCAGCTCCCCCAGGTCCAGCGTCTGGCGCGGCGGGAGCAAGACCTCGGGCTGCGGCGCGCCGTTGACCGAGACGACGACCGGCAGGCCCTGCGTGCGTCCTGGGAAGTTGAGCGACAGCTTCGCGGCGCTCGCCTCGAAGGGCGCGATCACGAGGTCGACCTCGCCCTCGCTCTCGCGCACGATCCGCACGCCCCAGCGCGAGCCGTCGGGGCTCTCCGCGGAGAGGTAGCGCGCCGGCCCGACGCCGGCCCACGACGAGAGCACGAAGCGCCCGAACGCATCCGCGCGCGTCTCCTGCGCCGCCGGGGCGAGCAGCGGCAGCATCTCCTTCTCGAGGAAGTCCGGCGTCTGCTGGAGGTGGGTCAGGGTCGTCGCCGCCACGTCCGGCGCCTCGAGCCGAACGCGCGCGTCGGGCACCGCCCGGCCCTCCTCGTCGGTCACCTTGCCGAAGAGCTGCGCCGCGGGCTCGAGGTGCACCGTGACCGTCGTCCGCTCGCCCGGCCGCAGGATCGCGATCGCCACCGGCGGCTTGGCGATCGCGCCCTCGTGGAAGACGCGCACGTGGACCCTGCCCGGCGGGAGGTTCGAGACGACGCTGGAGCTGCCCGCCGGGACGCTCACCGGGCTCACCCGCTGCCAGGGGAAGCGCCGCTCCACCGTCATCTGCTCGATCTCCGACGACCACAGGACGGCCCGCGCCGGCGCCGGCCCGCCGATCTTCTCCGGCACCGCGATCTCGAGCTCCGCCGCGCGCTGCAGGCGCACGTCGTAGCCGTCGGCGTGGGCGATGTGGCGGCGCACCGGCACGGCGAGCGTGCGGGTGTACCAGGCGAAGCCCTCCGCGCGGACGACGAGCACGAGGTTCAGCCCCGCGGTCATCGACGGGAAGTAGTACTCGCCGTTCTCGGCCGTGATGGTCGTGTGGCCGTCGAGCTCGACCTCCGCGTCCGCCAGCGGGTTCCCCTCGTCGTCGTAAACGGTGCCGGTGAGCGAGCCGGGCAGGTCGTAGCTGATGTTGAGCGGATCGGCCTCCACGTTCTGGCGCAGCCGCACCATGCGCACCGAGCCCGGGATGCCGCGCCCGCTGACCTTCACCTCGGCCAGCCCCGGGTACAGGTCGTTGGCGCCGAACTCGCCGTTCTCGTTCGCCTCCAGGATCCTGCCCGTGTTGAGGCCCGACGTGAACTCGATCCGCGCCGCCACGCCGCGCTCACCGGCGGCGAGGATGCGCCCGGAGAGCCTCGCGCTCCGGCCGCTGCCCATCGCCGCCGCGCCCTCCGCGCGCGGCAGGCGCGCCGGCCGCACCAGCTCGAGCGCGACCTGCACGGGCCAGGCGACGGTCGTCGCCCCGCTGGGCTGGACCTCGGGGCCCGCGGGCGAATGGATCTCGAGCTCGGGCGGCGCCTCCGCGGGCGCAGCGGCAATCGGCTCCGCGGGGACGGCGGGCGCCGGCGACCCGCCGGGCGCCGCGGCGGGCGACAGCGCCAGCCAAGTGGCTCCCGCGCCCAGCAGGAGCAGCGATGCGCCGAGCACGAAGAGCAGGAACGTCCTCTGGGAGCGGGCCATCGTCGCGCGCCGCGGGCGCGGCGCTTCCTCCATATACGACGGCCCCGGCGAGTTTGCATGGGCAGGGCCACGGTCGGTGCCCCAGGGCAATTGCTGGGACCCTCCTGCGCCACCAGAATGGCCCGATGAACGCCCTGCCGCCGCTCGCCTTCGCGCTGCTCGTGCTGGCGCACGGCGCGGCGTGCGGCGGGGAGCCTCCGCCGAGCCAGGAGACGCGAGCCCCGGCGCCGGCCGAGGTCGACGGCACGCCCGAGCGGCCCGTCCCGCGCTTCGTCGCGCGCCGCGAGCTGGCGGCGCCGGGCAAGCCCG
>DATKBQ010000729.1:0-6540 GCA_035546375.1 Planctomycetota bacterium
GGGCCATCGCGGAAAGGTCCTGCTCCCGGAGGAGTGCTCGAACGCGATGGGAAGCCGACTGGATCCGGACGGGGAGAGAGGGCCCGAGTGGAACGATGGCGTATAGAGTCGAGCTGGAAGAGAGGTTGGGCGGGCAATTCCGCTGGAAGATCGTGGACGAGAACGGCGTGAGCTAGGCCAGCTCGATCACCTATCCGACCAAGGAAGCAGCCGCGAAGGTGGCTTGCATGATGGCGCAGGCGCTCGGCGTGGAGCTGACGGGTTGGAATCCGGCAGAGGGAGGGTGTTGCTCCAGCGCTGTGGATCCCGCTCCGTAGTCCACCGCTCGCGCGTTCAAGTGGTCTGCGACCCGAGTCGTTCGCGGCGCCCAGCACTCCGTCCCGGACCTTGCCGGGATCGCCGACATGCGTTGCTACGAGGTGCAGTGATGCAGAGGTGGCATTCGGTAGTCGCCATGCACGTTCGATGGGACGCGAAGGGATCTCCTGTGCCCTGCTCTCGGCGCCGCTCGCGGTGCCTGCCGCTGCAGCGCGGACATCCGAGCCGCTGGCGGTTCAGGGGAATACGAGGCGCACCGCCGGTTGATCGGGATCGAGCGTGAGCACGTCGAACTCGACGCTCGCGCTCGAGCCGGTGTCCGTCTCGGCGCTGAGGACGAAGTGCCCGAGCGGGAGCCAAGCCCGGCGCTTGTAGGGATACGCCACTCGCGCGCTGATCTCCGTCAGATCGAAGTAGGAGCGCCCGGAGCGGTCCTGGATGCGCACGCGCAGCCGGCCGGGAGGGGGCTCCTTGCGGAGCTCGATCTCGAACGGGCGCTCGACCGCGGGCTCGACCCGCAGGCTCGCCTTCGCCTCGCCGCCGGCCGGCACGACCAGCGTGCCCTGCGCCGCCGCGATGCCCTTGCCGTAGAGACGCACCGCGTACGAGCCGGCGGACAAGTTCTCGATGCGCCGCTCCGAATCGAGGCCGAACTCGACCCTGCGCCCCTGGTTCGTATCCGCCGGGCGGAGGTAGGCGACCGGCTCGGCGGCCTCGGTCCCCTTCGCGCGTTCGAGCGACAGCACGGCCGTGGCGCCGAGCTCCGTCACCAGCGTCCCGAGGTCGCGCTCTTCGCCCGCGGCGAGCGTGAACCACTCGCCGGCATGGATCACGTCCTCGCCCGAGAACGCGACGACCTTGTAGTCACCCGGCTCGACGCCCTCGAAGCGGAATCGCTCCGAGTCGATCTCCGGGTTGACCCTCCAGGAGTTCCCCCTGGTCTCGAGGATCACGGAGAGCGCGCCGGGATTGGCCAAGCGACGGCCGGCGTCGTCGATGCGTCCCAGCACGACGCCGCTCGTCTGCTCGATAGGCTTGTCGAACGAGGCGACGAGCCGGATCTCGCCCTGATCGGGCCAGACGTCCTCGGCCTGCAAGGGCGCGGTTCCGGGCGGCGGGCTCCAGAGCTGGACCTCGAGCGCGTAGGGCGCGAGCTCCATGTTGACGAAGGCGAAGCGTCCCTCGGGATCCGTGACCATCGACTGCCGCGCGCCCGAGTGCGCGTTGCGGGCCGAAACGAACACTCCTCCCATCGGGAGACCATCGCGGTGAACCACCACGCCGCGCAACGTGTGCCCCGGATCGAGCACGGGATCCCAGACCAGACGCTCTCCGTCGCTCGCGTGGAGCACCTCGTGATCGCGCACGAAGGGAACCAGCGGGGCATCCTGCCGCCGGCGCACCTTAGAGCGATGCGCGTACAGGTGGAGCGTGCCGGCCGGCAGCTCGGCGAGCCGGTAGTGCCCGGTCTCGTCGGCCGACGCCGACGGATACCCGAAGGCGCCTTCGTGATCGAATTGGCCACCCTGGATGAACGACTCGTCGAGCGGCTCGTCGAAGGCGCGCACGATCGCGCCGGAGCAGGGCGTGCCGTCGGCGTCGCGCACGGTCCCTTCGATGACGGCTCCCGGGCGCAGCTCGATCGAGAGCTGCGCCGTCTCGCGGGCCTGCACCAGGGCCTTGCCCTTCCAGATCGGGAATCCGCTAGCGCGAGCCTGGACGGCCAGCTCGCCCAGCGGCAGGCCCGCGATCGCGAAGTGCCCTCCGGCGTCGGTCCGCGCCGTGCGCGGCGACCAGGTCTCCATGAAGCCTCCGCCGGCGCGCATGCTGTTGAAGCGGTTCGTCGCGCCCACGCTCACCCACGCGTCAGGGACGCCTGCGCCGTTTGGCCCGAGAACGCGACCCGCGAGCCCGCCTCCCTCATGGTGCAGGACGAGCTCCACGCGCACCGGCGACCATTCGGTGTCGAGCAGCTCCAGATCGACCAGCTCCGACGGCGCTCGATCCTGAGCGATCGCGCCGAGGGATTGCCGGGGCGGGACGCTGCGCAGTCGGAAGGCTCCGCCCGCGTCCGCGCGCGCGACGACGCGGCCACCTTGCCAGTCGCTGTAGCCGTTGGTGAGCCAGATCTCCGCCCCGGGCACCGCTCGACCGGTCCCGTCGACGACCCGCCCCTCGACGTCGACGCCCTTGGCGAGCGCGAAGCGGACCTCGCGCTCGCTGCCGGCGACCACCTCGGCCTTCTGCGTGCCTCCCCGGTCGGATTTGAGCAAGAGCTCCCCGCTCGGCAATCCGTCGGCGTGCGCGATGCCTAGGGAGTCGCTGACGGCGCGGGCGACCCCCGTGTTCGGCCCGCCGACGTGGGAGAGGCGGAAGTCGATGCCGACGTCGGGCGCCGGCTCGCCGTCGTGCCAAACGACATGGACGACCAAGCTGCCCGTTTCAGGGATCGGCTCGGCCGCAGGGGCATCCTTCTCGCGCGGCGCTGCGGCGGCCGCGCGCTCGTCGCCGCCGATCGAGGCCAGCTCCGTGTTACGCGCGACGCCCTGGAGCTCGGCATTGCTCGCGCGCGATGGCTCCGCCACCGGCTCGGGCTTGGCGGCGCGCCGAGAGAGCGGAGCGAAGTGCGCGACGCCCCACACGGCAGCCACCAAGGCAGCGAGCGCAACGATCTTCTTGACCATGATCCCGATCCCTCCTGCAGCAGCGACCGTCGCGCTCGCGCCGGCGGCCGACTTCGCCGGGCGCACGAACGCTGCGACGACGACGGCGCGCCAGCCTTCCGACCCGGAGCCGAACCGCCGTTCCAGGCGCCCGCGCAGCTCGCGCAGCGCGCGGCCGAGCCGAGTCTTCACCGTCTTGACCGGCAGCCCCAGCTCGAGGGCGATCGCGCTCGGGCCGAGCCCTTCGAAGTAGCGCAGCCAAACGACCTGCCTGTACGGCTCCCGCAGCGCGGACACGGCCTCGACCACCGCACGGTGCAGCTCGAGGCGCTGCGCGATATCGGCCGCCGACGGAGTCACGCCTTCGATCCGCCGCTCGAAGGCCTGCTCGCTCCGCAGGCCGCGCCGGCGCATCGCGTCGAAGGCTCGGCTGCGCAGGACGCGCCGCAGCCAGGCGAGCGAAGGCGGCCCAGGACCGCGCTCGAGCGCGGCGAGGCAGGCTTTCTGGAGTGCCTCCTCGCGCTCGTCCTCGTCCTGCACCAGCGCCCGCGCCACACGGCGCAGCGCCTCGACCTGCCTCGGCCAGTCCTCCGGTCGGAACGCGGTTTTCATTCCCAGCTCGCAGCCTGCAGCCCCCAAGACGCACGGCGGCCTCGAGAGACCTCACGATTATGGGAACCCTCCCGCGCCCCGCGCTCGAGTCCGAGGCAGGAGGGGTGTCCGAGCCGCTTGGCGGAGCCGGCCGGAGGAAGCGCGCCGATAAGCGCCGCTTTGCTCAGGGCTTAGCGCAACGGTACCGCGCCATCATCGGGGCCCAGCTACGGTTGCGGGTCGCATGGAACCCCTGAGGTGCAGCCGGTGAATCGCCGGGAGTTCTTCGGAGCCACGGCAGCGCTCGCGCTGGGCTCGAGCGTGTGCGGGAGCCCGCAACGGGCGCGCCGCGCACCCGATCCCTGTGGGACGATCTTGAACGACGTCCACTCGAAGCTCAACGCGACACGCGTCGAGCGCGTGGTGCCCGTCGATTCGCTCGACTCCCTCCGCGCTGCGATCCTCGAGGCGCGACGGAGGGGCCGGTCGATCTCGATCGCCGGCGGACGGCATGCGATGGGCGGGCAGCAGTTCGGGGAGGGGGCCGTGCACCTCGACACGCGGCCCCTGCGCCGGATCCTCTCCTTCGATCTCGAGCGCGGCATCGTCGAGGTCGAGGCGGGAATCCAGTGGCCCGAGCTGATCGAAGGCTGCCTGCGGGCGCAACCGGCCGAGAAGCGCTGGGGGATC
The DNA here is from genome assembly GCA_035546375.1 of Planctomycetota bacterium. Lineage (GTDB taxonomy): Bacteria > Planctomycetota > UBA1135 > UBA1135 > DATKBQ01. The sequence goes on from DATKBQ010000729.1 coordinate 4,263, forward strand.
GCGCAGAAGCAAACCGGCGCCGACCGCCTGAGCCTGGGAGGTGCCCTCGCCGCCAACGTCCACGGCCGCGGGCTCGCGCTCCCGCCCCTGATCGGCGAGATCGAGTCGGTCACGCTCCTCGACGCACGGGGCGAGTTGCGCTCCTGCAGTCGCGAAGCGGACGGCGAGCTGTTCGGCCTCGCGATCGGCGGCTACGGGCTGTTCGGCGCGGTGTACTCCCTGCGCCTGAAGCTCGCACCCCGGCGCAAGCTCGAGCGCGTGGTCGAGGTCCGCGGTAGCGAGGGCCTCGCCGGCGCCTTCGAGCAACGGATCCGCGAGGGATGCTTGTACGGCGACTTCCAGTTCGAGACCGACGAGACCTCCCGGACCTTCCTCACGCGCGGCGTCTTCTCCTGCTACCGCCCTGTCGATCCGTCGACCCCGATCCCGCCGGCGCAGAGGGAGCTCTCCAAGGAAGACTGGCTCGAGCTCCTCTACCTCGCCCACGCCGACAAAGCGCGCGCGTTCGAGGCCTACGCGTCGCACTACCTCGCGACCCACGGACAGCTCTACTGGTCGGACCTACAGCATCTCGGCTACTACCCCGACGACTATCACGCCTTGCTCGACCGCAGGCTCGGCTCGGCCCGCGCCACGGAAATGATCAGCGAGCTGTACGTGCACAGGCCCGCCCTTGCCGGCTTCCTCCAGGCTGCAGCCGAGTCGTTGAGGGAGCTGCGCGCCGGCGTGATCTACGGCACGGTGCGCCTGATCGAGCGCGACCGCGACAGCTTCCTCGCCTGGGCGCGCGAGCCCTGGGCCTGCGTCGTGCTGAACCTGCACGTCGAGCACAGTCCGGAGGGGATCGAGCGCGCGAGGCGCGCGTTCCGCTCGCTCATCGACCTCGCCCGCGAGCGCGGCGGCAGCTATTACCTCACCTACCACCGCTGGGCGACGCGCGAGCAGGTGGAAGCCTGCCACCCGCGCATGGCGGAGTTCCTGCGCAAGAAGCTGGCGCACGATCCCGAGGAACGCTTCCAGAGCGAGTGGTGGCGCCACCATCGCGCGCTGTTCGCGGACGTGCTCTGAGCGAGGACCGTCCCGAGGTCAGGCGCGACGCTCGTCCGGTGAACGCGCACTCCCCGGGATGGCGCCCGCCGATCGATCCGAGAGCGCGGCAAGCGCGCCCGAGGCGAACCTCGACAGGGCCCTGAACACAAGCGGCCGGTGGTGCCGAGTCGGCGGAATCCGATCGCGGGATATCCTCGCGCCGCGATCGGGGAACGCCCGTTGCTAGGCTTTCGTGTCCTGACCGGAGGCCGCTCCCCCGCCGTCCGCCGTTTCCAATAGGAGGCCCACTGTGCGCAATTGCTACGGTTCTCGTGCGGTCCTGCTCGCCCTGATCCTTCCCGTGCTCGCCTGCACGCGCGGCAATTCGAGTTTCGACGGGAACACACAGAACGGCGGCGATCCGCTATCCCTGTCCCTGGGCCAGCGCGGCACGATCCGCACGGATCCCGCCACCGGGCAGCGCTACGTCCTCGATGCGCACCACGGCGGGCAAGGCACCGCGCTGCACGTGACCGAGGTGCTCTGCGGGCGATTGGTCGACCTTTACGACCTCGATCCCGTCGCGGGCGAGCGCCTGCTGTTGCGCGAGCTACTGGTCGCGGAGGACGTCGCCACCGATCCGAGCAGCGCCGACTTTCGCCTCGAGCGCGTTCCCGCGACCGGTCGCGAGCGGTTGATCATCGTCCACCCGCTCGGCAGTCTCGCCTTCGAGCGCGCCTTCGAGGGCCTCGAGCGAGGGCTTCGCCGGCTGCCGGCGCGCGCGCTCGAGCCGGGGGCGCCGTGGGTTCCCTCGGTCCCGCGCGACGGGGCTCTCGCGCTCGCTTTCGACGACCTGCTCGATGAAGAGAGCCTGCGCGGCGCGGTGCAGGTCCTGGCGGGCGACCCGCCGCTCGCGCCGTTCAACGCCCGCGTCCTGCTCGACCCGAGTCACGGCGACGTCGCATTCGGGCGATTCCGCTCGACGCGCGTCCTGATCGACCTCGAGGTCTCACCGCAGGAGGCACTGGCGAGCGGCGTGGACGTGAACGCAGGGCTGCCACCGGCCCGCTCCGCCGGCTCGTCCAACGCGCGGCTCCTCCTGCGCGCCGAACCCGGCCTGCGCAACCTCTCGGGGCGCACTCTCGCCGAGCCGGTCGAATGGGCCTTCCGCTCGAGCCCATCCGGCATGGCAGGCGAGACGGCCGGCGGGGGAGCGAGCGCGCTGTCCGGCGCCGGGCCGCGCATCCTC
>DATKBQ010000730.1:0-10102 GCA_035546375.1 Planctomycetota bacterium
CGAGGCGCCCGGAGCAAGATCTGGCTCGCCGAGGCCTGCGAGGGACGGCTCGTGCGCGTCGAGTGCGGCCGCAGCCGCGAGGAGCTGATCGAGCACCTGGCCGGCGAAGTCCGGCGCGCCGGCGAGCTCGCCGTCGGCCTCGATTTCGCCTTCTCGATGCCGGAGTGGTTCGTGCGCGAGCAGGGAGCAGCCTGCGCGACCGAGCTGTGGCCGCGGATCGAGGAGCACGCCGAGGCTTGGCTCCGCGACTGCGAGCCCCCGTTCTGGGGCCGCCCCGGCCGCCGCCGCCCTGCGCCCGACGGAGAGCGATCGCCGTTCCGCCGCACGGAGGGCGAGCACACTCCGGTGGCCGGCATCCGCGCGAAATCCGTGTTCCAGATCGGCGGCGCCGGCGCCGTCGGTACGGGCTCGCTGCGCGGCATGCCGCTCCTCGCGCGCTTGCGCGCCGCCGGGTTCGCCATCTGGCCCTTCGATCGGCCGCACCCCCCGCTCGTGGTCGAGATCTACCCGCGCCTCCTGACCGGCCCGATCGCGAAGCGCTCGAGCGTGGCACGCGAGCTGTACCTGGCCTCACGCGCACACGGCGTCCCGCGCGAGCTCCGAGCCCGCGCCGCGTCCACCGAGGACGCTTTCGACGCAGCTGTGTCGGCGCTGGCCATGGCGCGCCACCTGGCGCCCGAGCGGCTCGCGGTCTCGCGCCATCCGAGCGATGCGATCGAAGGGCGGATCTGGAGCTGCCCCGTCGATCCGCTGGCGTCCCCGTCGATGGCACGCTGACCGCCTGCGACCGCAGCGGGTCTCGACTCCCGCAACCGCGGGCCGGCGTCTCGATGGCACGGCGCAAGGGCACTCCTCGCTACCGCTCCCAGTTCGGCAACAGGCGAAGCGTGCCCTTGTGTCCGGGGACGACCGGCCAAGGGGTGAGCCGATCCGCGAGCATTTCCATTTGCCCTGGATCGATGCTCGCTGCCCCCAAGAGGTCCTCCGCGGGCACGCGCTCGAAGCCGTTGCGCCGCGCCGCCAGGCACAGTTCCCGCAGCCCGTCGAGCCCGATCGCCTCGGCGACCACGAAGCCCAGCGCGTAGACGGAGCTGAGCTCCGGCCCAAACGCCATGTTGCTGATGTCGGAGCAAGACAGGTCCAGGAGAGCCCGCGGCTCGAGGATCGGCCACAGCCCCTCGATCCCGCCGCGCACCATCCAGTGCGCCTGCATGCGCTTTTCCGCCGCTCGAGTGGGCACCAAGCGAATCGCGATCAGATCAGCCAGGCCTTCCTCGACGGCGTGGGGCAAGCCATCCCAGTATCCGGCCGCGTACCAATGGACCAGCTCGTGGGCCAGGCTGGAACGTTCCTTGCCGCGCGCACCGGTTCCGAGAACGATCCGGTCGTCGTACGACATGGCTTGACGCCCGTCGAGATCCTCGTCGACCACCTCCACTCGCGGTGACTCCGTCCGGCAATCGACCAGCAGCGAGCGTACCTGCGGGGTCAGCTCATCGAGCATGCCAGCCACGTTCTGCGCAAGTCCCCCATCGCGAGCGATCACCTCGCCACAGGCCGTGCGCACCGAGGTGCGGGGACCTGCGCAAGCCGTGACCAACACGGTCGCCGCTGAGGCCGCGAGGCGGGCCAGTCGGATGACTGGCCCGCCCGAGCACCACGAGTCCAGCGTGTTCACGGGAGCCATGTCCACGATGCACGCTCGACCAAGGGAACAGGGTTCGAAGCCGTGGATCGCTGGATCTCGCCGTGGTTGGCCACGGAGATTCCGTTGAAGGCCGTCGCCGGGATCCTGACCTCCACCGTGGTCCACGACCCGACCGATGAGGTGACCGAGTTCGATCCCAAGGTCGCGTACGCGACCTGCCCGTTCCAATCCATCTGGAAGCTCTGGAACGGCTCGCTGTCGGCGGCGACGAGTCGAGCCCCGCCGTTCTCGGGAATCATCTGCGTGAACGAGAGCACTTCCACGCCGCTGGGCACCACGGCCCCCGGACCGGCGCGCAGGATGGGCTCGACCAGGGCGAAGGCGTCCACGTCGGCCTTCGCGTTGACCAGGAACCGGTACGTGGCGTTCTTGGAGGGACCACCGTCCACCACGTCGGGGATCACAGGCGAGCCGAACACCTCGAAGCTCCGCACCCGGTCGACTCCGGGATCTCCATTCCCCTGCTCGGGTTCGGGGCAGTCGACTTCCTGGGCGTCCCAGCTAGCCGAGCCCGGCGGCACCTGTCCGCTCGAAGGCAGGGAGATCGTGGTCTTCCCCAGGGAGTTTCCCTTGGAATCCCGCCACTCGACCTCGAGGCACCTGTCGTCCGGACCTTCCGCGTCGTACGTGCCCCCGTTCGAGTTCACCTTGAACCTGAACCTGTAGGGTCCGACCTCGCCCTCGCCGCTTGCGCTGCCCGACGCCTTGCAGGCCGTGACGCCCCCAGCCGCGAGAACGGCCGCGAGCACCATCCAGCCCACGCTGCGCTTCCATTTGCCGATCTTCATGTCCATCTGCCACCTCCTCGTTTTCTCGCCGGCAGCCGGCGCGGGCACCATGCCCGCCTCGGCGCCGGCAACGATCGACGGACCGAGCCAGCGCACGACCGTTGCAGGGAAAACGCCGGAATTGTTCGCCGCGGCCTCGGCGCCGACTTTGCTACAACCATGCGGACAGCGCTTGGCAGCGCGCTGCGCGATGGGCCGCCGTGAGATCCTCGAGGCCGATCTGACCTGGACCGGCGCGCGCTTCGAGCGCGGTGTGCGCCTCGCGCTCGAGGACGGCCGCATCGCGGAGCATGATGGATCGGCGCCAACGCTGCGGTTGAATTCGCGCGCGCTGCTACCGGGGTTCGTCAACGCCCACAGCCATGCGTTCCAGCGCGGTCTGCGCGGGCGCAGCGAGGTCTTCGCGAGGGGTCCGGGCAGCTTCTGGACCTGGCGCGAGCGCATGTACGAGCTGGCCGCCGAGACCGACGCCGCGCGCCTGCGCGTGGAGTCGCTGCGCGCCTTCCGCGAGATGCTCGCCGCCGGCATCACCTCGGTCGGCGAATTCCATTACCTGCACCAGAGCCCGGAGGGCGAGGAGCTCGACCGCGTCGTGCTGGACGCAGCCGCCGAGGCAGGCATCCGCATCGTGCTGCTGAATGCGTACTACCGGACCGGCGGGATCGGTCAGCCCTTGTCGCAGATCCAGCAGCGCTTCGCGTCTACCTCCCCAAAGGCATACTGGGAGCGCCTGGAACACCTGGAGCCCATCCTCGAGCCGTCGACGCAGTCGCTCGGCTCGGTGGTCCACAGCATCCGCGCGTCGTCGCTCGAGGACCTGGCCGCGATCCACGCCGAGTCGCGCCGGCGCGGGCTCGTCTTCCACATGCACGTCGAGGAGCAGGAGCGCGAGGTCGAGGAGTGCCGCGCCGCCTACGGCAAGACCCCGATGGAGTTGATCCTCGAGCGACTCGAGGTCGACGCGCGCTTCACCGCCGTGCACTGCACCCGCACCGAACCCGCCGAGCTGCGCCGCTTCGTCGGGACCGGCGCCACGGTCTGCCTGTGCCCATTGACCGAGGCCAGTCTCGCCGACGGCATCGCCGACGTACCGTTGCTCTTGGAGCTCGGCGCGCGGCTGTGCCTGGGAACCGACTCGAATGCGCGCATCTGCATGGCCGAGGAGTTGCGCTGGCTGGAGTACGCACAGCGCCTGGCCCTGCGCCGCCGTGGGGTGCTCTCCGGCCCGGCCGGTGACCTCGCGCGCGGCTTGCTCGAGATGGCAACGCTCAACGGAGCGCGCTCGCTCGGCCTCGACGCGGGCCGCATCGCGCCGGGCGCGCTCGCCGACTTCACCGCGATCGACCTCGGGGCGCCGGTGCTGGAGGGGTGGACAGAGGAGACGCTCCTGCCGGCCTTGATCTTCGGCACCGGAAACGAGGCGATCGCGGGTTCCTGCGTCGGCGGGGTATGGCGGTAGGCCTGCGTGGCCGGCGAGCACGCAGCCTTTTTCGGTCGCACCCGGCTCCGCGACTCGCCCGGACTCGAGTTCATGCTCAGCGTGTCTTGTCCGAATCCTGGACGGGCGCCTCTCCGGGCGCTCGAAGGGAGCTGTCTCCTACGTGATGGATCCCGCGCTGACAGGGCCGACGTGACGTTCGAGCTCGGCAGGACTCGGACGCGAGGCGTCCGGAGCAACGATCACGACCCCTGGCGACGGCAGGTTCTCCGACGAGACACGGAGGTCAACGGACATGAGCGCTCTATCGAGCTTCTCCCGCGCTGTGGTGCTCGGACTGGGATCCCTGGGACTGGCGGTCCCCGCGTGGGGACAAGCAGGACCCGTGGTTCACTTCCGATCCTGGCCGATCCCCTCCCCCAACAGCCAGCCGATCGAGATCGCGCTCGGCAACTACGGAAACCTTTGGTTCACCGAGCAGAACGCCAGCAGGGTTGCGCGCATCACCCCGCGGGGCTCTATCACCGAGTTCTCGCTCCCGACCTTCGGATTCCCCAACGACATCACGAGCGGCCCGGACGGGAACGTCTGGTTCACCGAGAGGTTCAGCCAGCGCATCGGAAAGGTCACGCCGTCGGGGCAATTCACCTTCTACACGACGGCGCTCCACACGCTCGAGTCGATCGTCACGGGACCCGACGGCAACCTGTGGTTCACCTCCTTCGGCGACCACCGCCTGGCGAGGATCACGCCGCAGGGTGTGATCACCGAGATGCCGATCGCGCCGGGCAACCCGGGCCCGACCGGTCTCGCCAGCGGACCGCTAGCCGCCCCGCGCACCTTGTGGTTCCTGGGCTACGGCAACAACCGCGTGTACGCGATGACGCTGCCCTAGTCCCGCGGAGGCTTCGGGCCTCTCGAGCACACGGCTGCCGGTCCAGCCGGCCTCCGGGGGCCTGTCCGGCATCGCACCTGGACCCGGAGATTCCAGCCAGCAGGCGGACGTAGCCGGCCAAACTCCGCTCGGGGGCGCCCCGCCGTTTGCCTCCCCGACTTTCCCGGTGCATGGTTCTGGATGCCGGGATAGCCGGGCCGTGAAGGAGGGCCTGGGGCGGTCCCCGCTCGCCCATGCCCCCCCACACGCTCGTCCGAGCGCCGCTCGGCGTCGAGGTCCGCGGCCCGTTCGACGCCGCCTGGACCTCGGTCCTGACACCGGAAGCGCTGGCCTTCGTCGCCTTCTTGGCGCGGCACTTCGAGCCGGCGCGGCAGCGGCTGCTCGCGGCCCGCCGCGATCGCGCCCAGCGCTTCGCCTCGGGCGAGCTCCCGCGCTTCCTCGACGAGACGGCCGAGCTGCGCCAAGCCTCCTGGCGCGTCGCGCCGGCGCCGCCCGACCTCGTCGAGCGGCAGGTCGAGATCACCGCTCCGCCCGAGCGGAGGATGGTGATCCACGCGCTGAACTCGGGCGCCAGCGTCTTCATGGCGGACTTCGAGGACGCTTGCTCCCCCACCGGGTCCAACCTGGTCGAAGGGCAGCGCAACCTCTGCGACGCCGTGCGGCGCACGATCGAGAGCCCGCTCCCCGACGGCCGGCGCTTGCGCCTCCACGAGCGCACGGCGACGCTCGTCGTACGCCCGCGCGGCTGGCACCTCGACGAAGGCCACCTCCTGGTCGACGGCCGCCCGGTATCCGGCGCGCTCTTCGACTTCGGCCTCTTCCTGTTCCACAACGCGCGCGAGCTCGCCGCGCGCCACAGCGGCCCCTACTTCTACCTCCCCAAGCTGGAGAGCCATCGGGAGGCGCGCCTGTGGAACCAGGTGTTCCTGCTCGCGCAGGCCGAGCTCGGGCTCGCGCGCGGCACGATCCGCGCGACCGTGCTGATCGAGACGTTGCCGGCGGCCTTCGAGATGGAGGAGATCCTCTACGAGCTGCGCGAGCACGCCTCGGGGCTCAACTGCGGGCGCTGGGACTACATCTTCAGCTTCATCAAGACGCTGCGCGAGCGCCCCGACTGCATGCTGCCCGACCGCTGGCTGGTCGGCATGGACCGGCCGTTCCTCGAAGGCTACAGCCGGCTCGTCGTGCGCACCTGCCACCGGCGCGGCGCGCACGCGATCGGGGGCATGGCGGCCCAGATCCCGATCAAGGGCGACGAAGCCGCGAACCAGGACGCGCTCGCGAAGGTGCGGGCGGACAAGCTGCGCGAGGTTGCCAACGGCCATGACGGCACCTGGGTCGCGCATCCGGGTCTGGTGGCGACCGCGCGCGCGGTGTTCCACGAGCACCTGCGCGGCCCGCACCAGATCGAGCGCTCGGAGAGCGGGCCCGAGGTCGCCGCCGAGGACCTCCTGCGCCCTCCGTCCGGGTCGATCAGCGAGGCCGGCCTGCGGCGCAACGCGCGCGTGGGCCTGAGCTACCTCGCCGCCTGGCTCTCGGGCTCGGGTTGCGTGCCGATCGACCATCTGATGGAGGACGCGGCGACCGCGGAGATCTCGCGCACGCAGCTTTGGCAGTGGCTGCGCCACCGCGCGCGGCTCGACGACGGTCGCCCCGTCGAGCCCGGACTCGTGCGCGCGATCGTGGCCGAAGAAGTCGCGAAGCTGCGCTCGGGGGACGGGACCGGCCGCCTGCTCCAGCGCCTCGACCCGGCGCGCGAGCTGTTCGAACGCCTGGTGCTCGCGCCGGAGCTCGCGGAGTTCCTCACGCTCCCCGCCTACGAACTGCTCAGGACCCTCGAGGAGGATCGATGCAGCCCCTGAATGGTCACGAGAAGGCTCGCGCGCAAGGGCTGGATGGCCCCTTCCGCCGAGCCTCGGCCCCCGAGCGCTGGGCCGGCATCCGGCGCGACTACGGCCCCGAGGACGTGGCGCGGCTGCAGGGCAGCGTCCGCATCCGCTACACGCTGGCGGAGCTGGGCGCGGAGCGCTTGTGGAAGCTCCTGCACGAGCGCGACTTCGTGGCCGCCCTGGGCGCGTTGACCGGCGGCCAGGCGGTGCAGATGGTCAAGGCGGGGCTCGAGGCCATCTACCTCTCCGGCTGGCAGGTGGCGGCCGACGCGAACCTCGCCGGTCAGGTCTATCCCGACCAGAGCCTGTACCCCGCCAACTCCGTGCCGGCGGTCGTCGAGCGCGTGAACCGCGCGCTGCAGCGCGCCGACCAGATCGAGCGCATGGAGCGCTCCGGCTCGAGCTGCTGGTTCGCGCCCATCGTCGCCGACGCCGAGGCGGGGTTCGGCGGGCCGCTCAACGCTTTCGAACTGATGAAGGCGATGATCGCAGCCGGAGCGGCGGGCGTGCACTTCGAGGACCAGCTCGCCAGCGAGAAGAAGTGCGGGCACCTCGGCGGAAAGGTGCTCGTGCCGACCGGGGCCTTCATCCGCACGCTGAGCGCCGCACGGCTGGCGGCCGACGTGCTCGAGGTGCCGACCGTGCTCGTCGCGCGCACGGACGCGGACGCGGCGACCCTCCTGACCTGCGACGTCGACGAGCGCGACCGTCCCTTCCTGACCGGCGAGCGCACCCCCGAGGGCTTCTACCGCGTGCGCGGCGGTCCCCAGGCGGCACTCGCCCGGGCGCTCTCCTACGCGCCCTATGCCGACATGCTGTGGTGCGAGACGAGCCACCCCGACCTGGCCGAGGCGCGCGCCTTCGCCGAGGGGGTGCACGCAGAGTTCCCCGGGAAGCTGCTCGCCTACAACTGCTCGCCCTCGTTCAACTGGCGGCGCAAGCTCGACCCGGACACGATCGCGAGCTTCCAGCGCGAGCTGGCGGCGATGGGCTACCGCTTCCAGTTCGTCACCCTGGCCGGCTTCCACGCGCTGAACCACTCGATGTTCGAGCTGGCGCGCGGCTACCGCGAGCGCGGGATGGAAGCCTACAGCGCGATCCAGGAGGCGGAGTTCGCGAGCGAGGTCGCCGGGTACACCGCGACCCGCCACCAGCGTGAGGTCGGGACCGGCTACTTCGACGCCGTCGTGCAGATCCTCTCTCGCGGGACGAGCTCGACGACCGCGCTCGAGGGTTCGACCGAACGGGCGCAGTTCTGACGGACTCCGAACGGCCGGCGGGCATGCTCACGGCAGGCACGCGCCGGGATTGGCGCGTAGCTCGCGCGCCAGGGCGACGCCGGCCACCTAGCCGCCGAGCTCGCGCCCTGCGAGCCCCGGATGGTCGGCCGGGATGCGCGTCGCGCGGAAGAGCGCTTTGGGGTCGACGCGCGAAGGCTGTTCCGGCGCGGCGCCGCCGAAGCTCGCCGGGATGTCGCCGCCGTGCGGGTTCCAGTACTCCCACACGATCCGTCCCGCGCGCGTCACCTCGAAGACCCGTCCTTGCGCGCCCGAGCAGATGAGCGTGTTCCCGTTCGGCAGGCGCTGGGCACCCGAGATGAAGAAGGAATAGAAGCTCGCCGGCTCGGGCGCCGAATAGCTCCATGCGAGCTCCCGCGGCCCGTACGGCGCCGCCTCTTCGCGCCGGAAGCCCTTTTCGGGGTCGAAGGGCAGCGCGATCTCGTCCACCGAGGAGTGCTCGCCCCCCGGGCGGCCGTTCCCATTGTTGAAGACGAGCACGTTGCCGGCCCCGGGATGGCCCTCCGGGATCCACTGCGCATCGTGCTGCGCGAAGAGCCGCCGATCCGCCTCGCCGCCCGCGCCGTACACGCGCGGGTTTCCCCAGCGATAGAGGATCTCGCCCCCCTTCCCCCGCCGACCGCCGCTCGCGCCGCGGGCTTCCTCGGTGGTGGTCGAGTGGTCGAGGACCCACACCTCGCTCATGCGCGGCGTGCTCAAGAGGATCAGGTCGTGACCCGGGTGGTAGTCGACCGAGTTCGTGTGCAGCCAGTCCGCGTGGTTCCGCCGGCCGCGCTGGTCCGGCGGGCGGGCGTCGGCGTCGTCCCGCCCCCCGGCGTAGCCGAGCTTGGCCATGCGCTCGCGGAGCTCCCGCTCGCGCCGCCGCTCCTCCGCGGTCTGCGGGCGCTCGGCGGTGTGGTCGCCGTTGATGTCGATCCGCCCGGGATGCTTCCCGACCGAGCCATGGCCCGGCTTCCCCTCGTCGCGGTCCTGCACCAGGTGGTCGAGCGCGTGCCACTCCCAGACGATCCGCCCCCCGTCCGGCCGCACCGGCTCGATCTCGTAGATGGCGTCCGGCCACCAGCCGTTCGCGTCGACGACCTCGGGGTCGCGCCCGAGCGCGATCGCCTGCTCCGGCGACACGTGCTCCCAGGCGATCAGCAGCACGTGGCCGTTCGGCATCGGCTCCACGTCGTGGTGGTGGATGCGCTCCTTGCTCGAGAAGGTGAAGTCCCACGTGAGGTTCCCCTCCCAATCGAGCTCCTGCACGCCTCCGCCGATGCCTCCGCCGAAGAACACGGGGTTGTCCTCCACGCGCACCGGCCGGAGCAGGCGGCCGTCATCGAGCAGGTAGGCGAGGTTTCCTGGCGCGCGCCCCGTTTCCCACCGGTGGACGACCTGTCCTTCCATGTCGATCAGGTAGCTGGTGCCCGAGCGCAGCGGCGAGAGCAGGGTGTAGCCCTCGAACGCGCCCTCCTCGCGGATGCGCAGGCCGCGCGGCGGATCGGGCGATCCTTGCGGCTCTTGCGCCGCAGCCGAGATGCACAGGGGGAGGGCGACACACGAGGCCAGGAAGGACAGGTTCATGGTGGACAGCATGCCCGATCGGATCGCGCTCCGGAAGCCGGCTCGCCTCGTTGACAGTTCGGCACTCCGGGAGATAGACCAGATCGCCGTGACTGCGACGAGCGTGACCGAGCGCGAGATCCGCGCGTGCATCGATCGGTTCCTGGTCGAGCTGCGAGAGCTGCTCCAGCAGCGGGCCCTCGAAGCCGTTCGCGCGCGGTTCGAGGGCGGCGCGGCGACCTCGGAAACCGGCGCCGTCCGCCGGAGGGCGATGCCGGAACGCGGGGCCCGCGGCCGCGCTTCTCGCGCGCTGGCGGAGCACTCGCCCGCCGTCGTCGCCAAGATGGCCGAGCTCGTGCTCGTGTACGTCACGCTCCACCCGGGCATCGGTATCGCGGGCCTGCGCTCCGGCCTCGGCCTGTCGAGCGAGGAGCTGCGGCTCCCCCTGCGCAGGCTGATCGAGGAGGGCCAGGTGCGCACGAGCGGCCAGCGGCGCGGCACGCGCTACCTGCCCGCTGCGGCCGTGGCGGAAGGCGGCGGC
>DATKBQ010000731.1:0-2796 GCA_035546375.1 Planctomycetota bacterium
GCCGAGCAGGTGGATGCGGCGCGCGGGCTGCGCGAGGTCCAGCACCGGACCCGGCGGCTCGAGGCTTCCGCGCCCGCGGGGGCGGCCCGAGACGGCGCCCGGAGGATCCGCACGGGGTCCATCGCGAGCCAGCCGTGAGCGGGCTCTCCCGGCCCACGCGGCCCGCGGCCCGGAAATCAACCGCCCATCTTCCGTAGGGGCCGGCGGTCGCCTAAGGACAGCTCAAGGATTGGTGGTGTGGGACCCGCCAATTCGCGCGCTCGCGGCGGGGGCTGCGGGCGCGCATCTTTTTAAGGACTTCGAAGGCGGCGCGGAGTCCAGCCGACTACCCTGCGCCCATGGCGCTGCACTGGAAGGTGCTCGTGGCGATGCTCGCGGGTCTCGCCGCGGGCGTGCTGCTCCGGGGCGCGGCGGAGGCTCGCGCGTGGAGCGGCCTGACGTGGCGGGCCGTTCCCGGGGGGGGCTTGGTCGCCACGTCGGCCGAGGGGCCCGCGGCTGCGGCGCGGCTGGCGGGGAGCGAGGCACGCGCGGTCGTCCTCCATCGGGGGCTTCCCGAGGAGCGGCGGGTGACGCTGGCGCAGCCGGAGGACTTCCAGGAGCTCGTCGCCTCCGCGGAGCCCGGCGACGTGCTCTGGATCGAGCGCCCCGGCCGCCCGGACGTCGCGCTGACCCTCGCCCTCGATCCCCAGAGCCAGCGCGCGCGCTGGCTCGCGCCGCTGCAGCTCGCGGCCGATCTCTTCATGAAGCTGCTCGCGCTCCTGATCGTGCCGCTGGTGGTCACCTCGATCGCCTGCGGGGTCGCCGGGATCGGCACGGGCCGTGAGCTGGGCCGGCTCGGCGCCAAGACCTTCGCCTATTACATCTCGACCAGCCTGCTCGCGATCTTCGTCGGCCAAGCCCTGGTCTTGATCCTGCGGCCCGGCGCCGGCGCGCAGCTCGGCTTGCCGCCCGTCCGCGGAGCCGAGCTGGCCGAGCGCGTGAGCATCGGCTCGCTCATCGAGAACATCGTTCCCTCGAACGTCTTCGCGGCGCTTGCGGACAACCGCAACATGCTGCAGCTCATCTTCTTCGCGCTGCTCTTCGGCTTCTTCCTGGCCCGGGCGAGCGAGCCGCACCGCGAGCGCATCCGCTCGCTGCTCGAGAGCCTCCTGGCGGTGATCCTGCGGCTGGCGGAGGGGGTCCTGAAGCTCATCCCCTACGGCGTCTTCGCGTTGCTCGCCGTGGTCGTGGCGCGCACCGGCCTGGGGGTCTTCCGGCCGCTCCTCCTGTACGTGGTGACCGTCGTCGCCGCGCTGGCGATCCACGCGCTGATCACGCTCCCCGTGCTGCTGCGCGTCGTCGGCCGGATCTCGCCGCGCGCCTGGGCGCGCGCCATGGCGCCGGCCTTGACCACCGCGTTCAGCACCAGCTCTTCGAACGTGACCCTGCCGGTGACGCTCGAGACCGTCGAGCGGCGCGGCGGCGTGAGCAACAAGGTGACCTCGTTCACCCTGCCGCTCGGCGCGACGATCAACATGGACGGGACGGCGCTCTACGAGTGCATCGGCGTCATCTTCCTCGCCCAGTACTACGCCTCGGTCGATCCGACCTACACCCTGACCCTGGGCGACCAGGGGCTCATCGCGGCGCTCGCGCTGCTCGCCAGCATCGGCGCGGCCGGGATCCCCTCGGCCGGGCTGGTGATGATGCTGACGATCCTCGCGGCGCTCAGGCTGCCCCTCGAGGGCGCGGCCCTCCTCTTGGCCGTCGACCGCCCGCTCGACATGCTGCGGACCACGGTCAACATCTGGTCCGACACCTGCGGCGCGGCCCTCGTCGCGCGCACCGAAGGGGAGGTGCTGGCTCCCGGGGTGGTCTGCCACGCCGCGCCCGACGCGGGGTGAGGACGGCGGGGGCGGCGGGGGCTCGGGTCGCACGCGCCTGCCCGGTCCTCGACGGCTCCGGGCGAGCGCCGCTAGAATCCCCGATTCCCCGACCTCCCCGCACACTAGTGGATCGCGAACCCTCGGCCATGACCCATCCCGCCTTGATCGAGCGCATCACGCGCTCCTTGGCCTACATGCTGCGGCACCAGCCGGAGCGCTTCGACCTCGAGCTCGACGCGCATGGCTACGGCGACATCCAGGAAGTCGTCCGCGCGCTGAACGAACGCCTCGGGGAGCCTGTGACCCCCGAAGACCTCGAGATCGCGATCCGATCCGGAGACCGGCCGCGCTACGAGATCAAGGGCGACAAGGTCCGGGCGCTCTACGGCCACTCCATCGACGTCGAGCCCGGCGAGCCCGCGCAGCCGCCGGAGCTGCTCTACGTGGGACTCTCCGCCCCCGATGCCGAGCGCGCCCAACGCTACGGCCTGCGCGGGGGCCGGCGGCGCTTCCTGCATCTGGCTCGCACGAGCGAGGGCGCGCGCGAAGCCGGCCGGCGCGCCGGAGTCGAGTACTCGATCCTGACCGTCTACGCGCTCGACGCGTGGGAGGAGGGGATCAACTTCTACGACCGCCAGGCGTTGTTCCTGGCCGACGGGGTCCCGGCCGAGTTCCTGGAGATCACCGGCACCTTCTCCGACGGCTACGAGCCGCTGGCGCACGACGGCCGCGGCGGGGAAGGGGACCGTCGCCAGCGCCCGCCGCCGCGGAGAGGCCGGCCCGAGCCGGTCCGGGGCGAGCGCGAGCGCCCGCGCGAGCTCGCGCGCGAGACCCCGCGCGAGTTCGCGCGCGAGCTCCCGCCGGAAGGCCCGCGCGAACGCCCGCGGGAAGGCCCGCGCGAACAGTCAGCCGGCGAGCCGCCCCGCGAGCG
>DATKBQ010000732.1:0-5917 GCA_035546375.1 Planctomycetota bacterium
GGAGGGCGAGGGCCGGACCTTCGAGGACCTGGAGGTGCCGCCCGATCACCTGGCGGCGGCCCAGAAGGCCCGCCGCGACATGCTCGAGGTGGCGGCCGAGTTCGACGAGGAGCTGCTCGAGCTGTTCGTCGAGGACGAGGATGTGCCGCTGGAGCTGGCGATGAAGGCCCTGCGCGCCGGTACCTTGGCGATCGAGATCACGCCGGTCCTGTGCGGCTCCGCGCTCAAGCACAAGGGCGTGCGCTTCATGCTCGACGGCGTGGTCGACTTCCTGCCGAGCCCGCTGGACCTGCCCGCGATCCAGGGCATGCTGCCGCGCAGCGAAGAGCCCGTCGTGCGCCGCGTCGACGACTCGGAGCCGATGTGCCTGCTCGCCTTCAAGACGATCTCCGAGCCGACCGGTGACCTGACCTTCGTGCGCGTCTACTCCGGGGTCTTGAGCGCGAGCACGCGCGTGTTCAACCCGCGCACCGGCAAGAACGAGCGCATCGGGCGCATCGTGCGCATGCACGCCAACAAGCGCGAGGCGATCGACGAGCTGCGCTGCGGCGACATCGCCGCGGTGGTCGGCCTGAAGAACACGATCACCGGCGACACCCTGTGCGACGAGGACCACCCGATCCTGCTCTCCAAGATCCAGTTCCCCGAGACCGTGATCGCCATGTCGATCGAGCCGAGGAAGTCGGCCGACCGCGACAAGCTCTCGGACATCATCGGCCGCATGATGCGCGAGGACCCGACCTTCCGCGCCGCGACCAACGAGGCGACCGGAGAGCTGGTGATCGCCGGGATGGGCGAGCTGCACCTGGAGGTGCTCGTCAACCGCATCCAGAACGACCACAAGTGCGCGGTCGTCACGGGGCGACCGAAGGTGGCCTACAAGCAGCGGCTCGCGCGCGCGATCGACACCGAGGCGCGCTACATCCGCCAGACCGGCGGCCGCGGCCAGTACGCCGTGATCAGCGTGCGCTTCGAGCCGGTCCAGACGGAGGACTCCGGCTTCGAGTTCGTCGACGGCATCAAGGGCGGCGCGGTGCCGCGCGAGTTCATCCCGGCCGTGGCCAAGGGCCTCGAGGAGGGGTTCCAAGGCGGCGGCAAGACCGGCTACCCGTTCGTCAACGTGCGCGCCACCCTGCACGACGGCAAGGCGCACGAGGTGGACTCGAGCGAGATGTCCTTCCAGTCCGCGGGACTGCTCGCATTCCGCCAGGCGGCGGACAACAACGTCACCCTGCTCGAGCCGATCATGAAGATCGAGGTGCGCGTGCCCGAGGAGTACCTGGGCCCCGTGGTCGGCGACCTGAACTCGCGGCGCGGCGAGGTCAGCGACATCGATGCGCTCGGGCTTCTGCGCATCGTGCGCGGCACCGTCCCGATCGCCGAGATGTTCGCCTACTCCTCGGCGCTGCGCGGGGCGACCCAGGGCCGCGGCTCCTACTCGATGGAGCTCCACGAGTACCGCGACGTGCCGCGCCAGATCGCGGAGAGGATCCTGGCCGGCGAGAAGGAATAGCGCGGCGCGGATGGCTTCCACGACCCGCACTGCGCGCAGGCGCTGGACGCGCGAGCTGACCGGCGAGGTCGACGGCATCGCCCTCGACGCGAGCGGGCCGGTCTTGCTGCACGGCTACGACCCGCCGGCCGGCGGGCGCTGGATCGACAGCGCCATCCCGGGGCGGCTCTCCGCGCTGGAGCGCGGCACGGGCGAGGCGCGCTGGACGTCGCCTTGCGAGGTCGGCTACGGGCGCGGCTTCGGGGCCGGGCTCGGGCGCGACAACGACGCCGTCGTCCTCGGGCCCTCGACCCACGGCCACCGGATCGTGCGCATGTCCCTCGACAACGGCGAGCTGGTGGCGGCGAGCGACATCAAGACCTTCGACGAGGCGCTGGTCTTCGGCGACCTGTGCCTGACCGCCTCCGCGCGGCACGTGTCGGCCATCGAGACCGGCTCGCTGCGCGAGCTGTGGACGTACACCCGCGAGGGCGAGCGCTACCACCACCTGGGGCGCAGCGGCCGGCGCGTGTTCGTCGTCTTCTCCCAGGAATCCTCGCGCCGCAAGGGCGTCCTGTGCCTGGACGCCCAGAGCGGCGCCTTCGATGGGCTCCTGCTCGCGCCCAACCAGCGCGCGATCCACGACCTCGCCGTGGACGAGCGCGGGGCCGTGCTGCTCTGCAGCGATCTGGAGAACGCGCTGCCGCGCGAGATCCTGATCGACTACCTCGTGCAGGGCGGCGACGACGAGTCCGGGCAGGGCGCCGTGCGCTTGGCGCTCGTCGCGCTGGAGCCGACGGCCGCCGAGGGCGACGCTCCCCTGTGGTTCGAGTCGCTGGCCGGCGAGGACGGCGACCTGCCGGAGATCAGCGTCAGCGCCGACAGCGGGAAGCTGTACATCGTGCGCGGCGCGCTGCTGGAGGTCCGCGACGCCTTGACCGGCAGGCTGCTCGGCGACTGGGCGGTGCCCGGGCTCGACGAGCGCGTCGCCTGGAGGGTGGCCGAGGGCGCGGGGCTCTTGGCCGAGGAGACCCGCGTGTCCGTCTTCGAGCTGCCGGCCTAGGCCCGGGCGCCGCGAGCGCAGCGCGCCGACGATGTCCAAGGAGAAGCCCAAGGGCGAGGGAACGGAGGTCGACGCCGACGGCCTCGCCGTGCAGCGCTATCGCAGCATGGTCCTGGTCGTCGTGCCCGCGCGGGACTTCGGCGACGAGTGCCTGCGCTACGCGCGCTCGAGCCTCTACAACGTCCACATCGGCACGTGGTCCGTCTCGACCCACCACGAGGAGCTGATCAAGGGCCGCCTCCAAGACGAGTTCATGGTGGACGGGCCGCTGGCGGGCGCGGCGATGGAGAGCTACTCGGGGGTGATCTTCGCGGGCGGCGAGGGCGCGCTGGAGCTCGCGGCGAAGCCGGACGCGCTGCGCCTCGCGCGCGAGGCGGCGAAGGCCGGGAAGCTGATCGGCGCCTGGGGACACGCCGCCCACGTGCTCGCCGCGGCGGGCATCGTCAAGGGGCGGCGGCTCACCGGCCATCCCGACTCCGCCGCCGCCGTGCGCGCCGCCGGCGGCAAGTTCACCGGCCGCCAGCTCGAGGTCGACGGAATGCTCGTCACCGCGCGCGACGACGCGGTGGGCATGCGCTTCGGGAAGGCGCTGGCGACGATCGTGGGGATCTGACAGCCCCGCCACGTCCCAGCGCCGCAAGAGCGGCGCGCCCCAGCGCCCCCCCCAGCGCCGCGCCCCAGCCTCGCTTCGGCGGCGCGGTCCATCGGTGCCGCGATTACCAATCCCGGGAACCGTCACCGCTGGGCCCGCTTCCCGCTGTTGCGCGCCACGGCTACCATGTTCGGCCCACCTCGCGATCCCCCGGGACGACTCGCCGTCCGGCCGGGATCGCGGAGGCTCCTGCTGCAGCGAGATTCCCGTCCGTGACCTCCACCCAGATCGTCGAGCAACTGGCCCGCGAGTTCTCCGCCTCGCCGGACGAGGTGCGCGGCACGCTCGAGATGCTCGACGCGGGCCTGCGCGCGCCGTTCATCGGCCGCGTGCGCCGTGCGGAGACCGGCGGGCTCAGCGAGGGCTTCCTGCGCCGGATGCACCGCCGTCGCTCGGAGCTGGACGATCTCGATCGACGCCGCGGCACGATCCTGCGCCTGCTCGAGGAGGCGGGCGTCAGCGACGGACCGGCGCTCGAGCGCGTCCGCGCCTGCATGGACCGCTTCGAGCTGGAGGACCTCTTCCTGCCGCACCGCCGGCCCGAGCCCGAGGTGCAGCTCGCGCTAGACCGCGGCCTCGGCCGGCTCGCCGACCTCCTGGTCGCCCCCGTCCCCCCCGAGGAGCGCCAGCCCCAGGGGACGGAGTCCGCGCCTTCCGAGGCGGACGCGGCGCGCGGGCTCGACCGCGAAGCCGCGGCGGACGACGAGGCGAGCGAGGCCGCGCACGAGGACGATCCCCAAGCGCACGGGGCCCACGCCGAGGAGCTGCACCCCGAGGAGCCGCACGCCGAGGAGCTGACCACCGAGGAGCAGCAGGCAGGCGAGGAACAAGCCGAGACGCAAGAGGACGGCAGAGCCGAGGCCGAGTCCGCGGCCGAGGGCGGCGAGGACACCGCGCTCGCGAACGAGTCCGGCGACGAGCCCGCCGAGTCGCGGGCGGCGCAGGAGGCCGCCGCCGCGGCCGAGGACGCGCTGCTGCACGGGCAGATCGAGCTGACGCCGGCGCTCGCGCGTCTGTGCGCGCCCTTCGTCAGCCCCGACCGCGGCGTGCACACCGAGTCCGAGGCGCTGACCGGCGCGATGCGCATCCTCTCCGACCGCCTGGGGCGCGACACGCACCTGCGCGGCAGCGTTCGCCAGCTCCTGCGCAAGCACGGCGTGCTCAGCGTGCGCTCGACGGTGGACGAGTCGAAGCTCGGGCGCCACCGCGCGCTGCTCAAGGTCCGCCAACCGCTGCGCCAAGTCCAGGGTCACCGCCTGCTCGCGATCCGCCAGGCGCAGAAGGAGCGGGCGCTCACCACCGTGATCACGCTCGACCGCCGCCGGGCTCTGCCCAGGGTGCGCGCCGCGCTGGGGCGCCACACCCATCCCGATCACGGTGGGGTCCTGGACGCGATCGCGCTGCGCACGCTCGAGCATCGCCTGCTGCCCCTGCTCGAGGCCGACGTGCGGCTCGAGCTCAAGGAGCGCGCCGACGAGGAGGCGCTGCGCTTCCTCTCCCAGCACCTGCGCCAGGTCCTGCTGGCCCCGCCGTTCGGCCACCGGCCCGTGGCCGGAGTCGACGTCAGCGCCAAGGCGGACTGGACGATCGCCGTGCTGGACCCCTCCGGCGCGCCCGCCGCGGCTCCGCTGAAGATCGAGACAGCCGGCAAGGACTCCGCAGCGCTGGGGGCCGAGCTCGCGGCACTCCTGCACGGCGAGGGGGTCCCGCGCGTCGAGGTGCTCGCGGTGGGCAACGGCAAGGCCGGCCGCGCGGCGCTCCAGCCGCTGCGCGCGGCGCTGGCCGAAGCCCATGTCGGCGTGCCCCTCCTGGTGGTCAACGAGGCCGGGCTCTCGAGCTACGCCAGCTCGGAGCTCGCGCGCTCGGAGCTGGCCGAGCTGAGCGTGCCGCAGCGCATGGCGGTCAGCACCGGCCGCCGGCTCCAGGACACGCTCGACGAGATCCTCAAGGTCGACCCGCGCCATCTCGGCCTCGGCTCCGAGCAGGGCCTGGTGAGCAAGGCCAATCTGCGGCGCATGTTCGACGAGGTGATCGAGTCCTGCACCGCCCACGTGGGCTGCGACGTGAACCGCGCGCCGCTCTCGTTCCTCCAGCACGTGCCGGGCCTCGACCTCGCCAGCGCGCGCAAGCTCTTGGAGCGGCGCGCCGAGCGGCCCTTCGAGAGCCGCGAGGAGCTGCGCGGGGTCCTGAGCGAGGCCCAGTGGACCAACGCGATCGCCTTCCTGCGCGTTCCGGCCTCACGCGAGCCGCTGGATGCCACGGCGCTGCACCCCG
Organism: Planctomycetota bacterium; assembly: GCA_035546375.1. Taxonomy (GTDB): domain Bacteria; phylum Planctomycetota; class UBA1135; order UBA1135; genus DATKBQ01. Next base: position 5,482 of record DATKBQ010000732.1, read on the forward strand.
AGCAGTACGACCTGGCGCGGCGCGTGGTCGAGTCGGCCGGCGGCACGGTGGAGGACGGCCTCGGCAAGCCCTGGACCACCAAGGGCTTGCGGCGCGAGGACTTCGCCGCGGACGAGATCACTTGGCGCGACCTGATGCGCGAGATCGCGCGCCCGGGCCGCGACCCGCGGCTGCGCCTCTTCCCGCCGCGCCTGCTCGATCCGGGCACCGATCGCGCGACGCTGGCCAAGGACCGCGTGGTCGAGGGCGTGATCACCAGCGTCGCCGGCTTCGGCGCCTTCGTCGACCTGGGGACCCCGCAGGACGGGATGATCCACGTCAGCGAGATCTCGGCCCGCTACGTGCGCGACGCGCGCGAGCTGGTCGCGATCGGCGAGGTGGTGCGCGCGCGCATCCTCGACGCCGGCGGCCAGCGCATCGCGCTTTCCCTCAAGGG
>DATKBQ010000733.1:0-2851 GCA_035546375.1 Planctomycetota bacterium
ACCGCCGTCGGGCTGGACCTCGAAGGGCAGTCGCAGCACGGCCTCGCGCGCGCGCTCGTACGCGGCGCGGCTCGAGCTCGGGTGCGTCGCCAGGGCGAAGGCCATGTGCGGGAACGTCTCGGGGTGCGGGGGAGCGTGCATCCTCAGGCCCAACCAGGCCGAGATGCCGACCTCAACGCCGCTGGATTCCACCTCGGCGACCTCCTCGGGGCAAGGAACGCGTGTGACGACCCCCTCGACGAACGAGCTGCGGTAGGCCAGGGCGCAGCGCGGGCCGTGGGCGGCGTCGGGGCCGACCTCGAGCCCGGCGGCGAGCTCGATCGCGTGCAGCATCGGCTGGCGGCCGGTGCCGGCGCGGAACATCTGCCCGAAGCCGTCGTCCTCGCCGAGGCGGCCGTTGAGATCGATGACGCGCACGTCGAGCCCGTCGGCGCGCATCTCGATCGAGAAGCCCGAGCGGTCGAGCCCGACCGCGCGCAGCGCCCCGTCGGAGGCGCGCACGATCGAGTCGAGCTCCTCGCGCGGCCGCTCGGCCGGCAGCAGGTACCCCTCGATGTAGAAGTAGGGCTGCGGCGTGAGCACCTGGTCGGTGACGCCGAAGGTGAAGGGCTCGCCGTCGATGACCAGGCCATCGGTCTCCACCGGGGAGCCGCGGGCGAAGCTCTCGACGAGGAACTGCCGTCCGGGTTCGCAGGCCAGCTCGACGCGAGCGACGCGGGCAAAACCCTGGAGTCGCTCGAGGTGCGGCGAAGCGGCCATCGCCGAGCGCACTCGCTCGACCGCCGAATCGATGCCCTCTTCGCGCCGCACCAGGGTCACGCCCTGGCCGAGCGTCGAAGCGATCGGCTTGAGCACCAGGGGCAGGCCATGCTCCCGCGCGAAGGCGCGCACGGACTCCGCTCCGCTTGCCAGCGCGAACCGCGGCACGCCGATGCCGGCCTCCTCGAGCGCCATGCGCGAGCGGTACTTGTTCGTGCACAGGTGCGCCGCGTCGGGGCTCGGCCCGCGCAGGCCGAGGCGCCGGATCAGGAGCGCACCGGGCAGGAGCCCGGCTTCGGTCTCCGCCAGCACGCCGGCCACCTCCTGGCGCGCGCAGTATGCCTCGAGCACGCGCAACGCGTCGGCGACGCGCGCCGGCGGCGGCAGCTCGAGCACGTCGTCGAACAGCTCGCGGTCCTCCTCGACGAGGAAGTCGTCCGCGAGCACGAGCCGGAGCCCGCGCTCGCGCAGCCGCGCGCCGTGGCGGCGCATCAGCCGCTGGCGGAAGCCCGCCGGGCCGAGGTAGAGGAGCAGGATGGTAGGTATCGACTAGAGCCTCCCGTCCCCGCCCGGCAAGATCAATGATTCATCTCCGCGACAGTTCACCGCTTTCCGTTACCCGCCCCGTACACGCCGTGTGTAGGCGCCCGGTAACGCAAAGTGTTGAACCATCGCGGAGACAGTTCATCGGCTTCGTGGGCCTCCAGGAGGGGGCGGGCGTGGGCGGGGCCGAGGACGCCGGCGGCGGTGGAGAGGCCGTCCGCGGTCAGGCCGTCGCGGGCCAGCACGGTGACCTGGACCGAGTCCCGCAGCGCCCAGCCGGTGCGCGGGTCGACGACGTGGGAGAAGCGCTGGCCGCCCGCGACGAAGTGCTGCTCGGCGTCGCCGGATGTCGATAGCGCGGCGTTCGCGAGCAGGTACGTCGACTCGCCGTGCAGGGCGACGCGCCAACCGCGCTCGCCGGGAGGGGGCGCCAGCGCGCCGATCTCGCCGCCCGCTTCGACCAAGGCGCGCTCGATCCCGTGGCCGCGCAGCGCCGCCAGGGCTTGGTCGACGGCGTAGCCCTTGGCGATGCCGCCCAGGTCGAGCTGCATGCCGGGCGTGGCGAGCGCAACCGTGCGCCGCCCGGGATCGAGGCGCACCGAGCGCCAGCCCGAAACGGCGAGCGCGGCGTCGATCTCCGCCGGCTCCGGGAGGCGTCCAGTCCGGCGCGCCTCGCGCCACAGGCGCATGCAGGCTCCCGCGGTCGGATCGAAGGCGCCGCCGCTCTCGCGCGCCAGCGCGAGCGCGCTCGCGAGCACGATCCAGAGATCCTCGCCGACCTCCACCGGCGGTCCGCCCGCGCGCGCGCACAGGCGCATCAGCTCGCTCGCGGGCCGGTAATCGCTCATGCTATCGTCGAGCTCGGCGAAGCGGCGGAACGCGGCCGTGCACGCCTCGAGCGCCTCGCGCTCGCTGCGCGCGTAGACGACGATCCGCACCCGAACGCCCATGTGGAGCTGCGAGAATTCGTGGCGCTCGAGCGCGTCCCGCGCGGCGCCGCTCGCCGCGCAGGAGACGATGGACGAGAGGCACGCGCCGATCCCGATCGCCCGCGCCGCGTTCGCGACCCCGCCCGCGGTCCTCGCGATCTTCCCCGCGGTCTCCGCGATTCTCCCCGCGGTCTTCGCGATCGCCCCCGCGACCTTCGCGCTTCTCATCGTCGCGATCGTAGCCTGCCGCGCGCCGGCTCGAAGCCCTTCAGGGCCGCCGAGGCCAATTGCCACGGACGTTCGCCAGAGCGAGCCTCGCCCGTTGCAGTCCTACACCGAGTCGATCCCCGGCACCTCGGTCTGCTTCGACATGGTCGCGCTGCCCGCGGGCGAGCTGCCGGCGTTCTGGATGGCGCGCACCGAGACCACCTGGGACGCCTACGACGTCTATGCCTTTGGCCTGGACCTCGCTCCCGGCGAGACGGCCGGCGCGGATGCTGCCGCGCGGCCGAGCAAGCCCTACGGAGCGCCGGACCGCGGCTTCGGCCACCAGGGCTATCCCGCCCTAGGCATGACCGCGCTGGCCGCGCAGGAGTACTGCCGCTGGCTCTCGGCGAAAA
>DATKBQ010000734.1:0-2842 GCA_035546375.1 Planctomycetota bacterium
ACCATGACCGCGAAGGGAATGGACATGGCGACCGGCCAGCCCGTCGACCAGCGCCACGTCTCGCGCTTCATCGACGACGACACGGCGGTGTTCGAGATGTTCCAGGGCGGCGCCAAGGAGCCGATCCTCACGATCGAGTACAAGCGGCGGAAATAGCGCCCGCGTGGCGCGCGCCACGCGCGCGAAGCGCGCATGGGGCGCAGCCGCGCCGCCGCGGCGCGGCGCGTCCTCGGTGACGGGGTCGACCCGCGCCTTGCCCGCACGCCGTCCGCTCCGCTCTGCTCGTCTCTTCTCCGCCCCGCGTCACCGCGGCCGATAGTCCTTCCCCTTCTGGAAGCTGAGCGCCAGCTCCGCGAGCACCTCGGGTCCGATCGTGCGCTCGAGGATCGCGCGCTGGGTCGCGGGCGGGACCTCGTAGTCCAGGTTGCGCACCCAGTGCCCGCCGCCCCGCTCGACGCGGCTGTTCGCGTCCCAGTCCGCGTAGAGCTCGGCCAGCGCGTCGCGGAAGCCACCTGCGTGCGCGCGCAGCAGGAAACCGACCGCGCCCCAAGCGGCCTTCGCGCGGGGCTCGTCCCAGACCCCGCGCCGCAGCCCGGTGACGTCCGAGAGCGTGACCTCGTCGCCAGGCAGCTCGGCGTAGGCGCGCTTGAGATCCTTGTCCCAGCCGCCGTGCTCGCCGACGCCGACGAAGCCGGTGCGGTAGGGGAAGCAGTAGATCCCGCCCTTGATCGACTGCTCGATCTGCCAAGCCAGCCCTTGCTGCACCCAGTAGGGCTGGCGTCCGAAACGGCGCAGGAGGCTGAGCTCGGCCGTGCGGTGCACCAGCTCCGCGTCGGGATCCCACTCCTCCATCCCCGGCGCGGAGAGCAAATACGCGCCGGCCAGCGGCTCCTCGAGCACGAATCCGCTCGCGCCCTTCGCCTGGGCGGTCCACTCCGCGAGGTACGGCCATCCCTTGGCGAGGAAGTCGAGCAGCTTCGCGTAGTCGGCGGGGTTGCGCAGCACGACCAGGACGGCGGTCTCCGTGTCCAGCGGCCGCGTGCCCGCGCCCCACGCGTAGGACCAGCGCGGCTCGCCGACCTGGGGCGGCCGGGCCTTGGGGCCGGTGGCGCCGCCGGGATCCTCGGGCAGCGGGCCCTCGGGATCCTCCGGCGGCGGCGGTTGCACCGGCCCCTGCGGAGTCTTCGGCGCGGCGGCGGGCAGGAGCTTGTCGAAGAGCTGCAGCGTGCGCTCGGCGAGGGTGCGGTAGCGCGACGCACTCGCGCCGGAGGGCGTGAGGAGCATCACGCGCCCGTCCTTGCCGAGGTCCATCGAGTAGCGGGCCTCGCCGGCCCATGCGGCCCACGCCGCGACCGCCGCGCGCGCGGCCTCGGGCACCTCCGCGGGGAGCGCCTCGAGGGCGTGTCGCTGTCCCTTCCAGGACACGAGCGCCTTGGCCTCCGATTGCGCGGGGGCGGGAGGCGGGAGCGCCGCGGCGAGGAGCGCGAGCGCCGTGAGTCTTGCGACCTTCATGGGCGTCTTCGCCGGCTCAGCGCCGCTCCGAGAGCCAGCGCACGAGCCGCTCGCGCAGCTCCTCGCAGTCCACCCCGAGCACCTCGAGCAGGGCCTGCTCGGGCTCCTCGCCGGCGCCGATCCGGCGCAGGAGTTCCGGCGCGTCGCTCCAGCGCCCCTCGAGGAGCCACGCCGCCATGGCGTAGGCGATCACCATGTCGTCCAGGCCCATGGCGGAGACGTCCTTGCGCAGGAGGTCGCACATCGGCGTCGCCTTCTCGCGCTTCAGCAGGAGGAACGCCTCTTGGATCCAGTTCGTCTTGGGATCGACCAGGCCCTCGGCGAAGCGGCGCGACGTCTCGTCCCGCGCCGTGATGCCGCCCGCGTACCAGGTGAGCCGCGTGCCGCACAGCTCGCGCGTCAGGTACAGGCCGACCCCGTCCCACAGCCAGCCGTTCTCGAGCCCGATCTGGAAGCCGTCGAAGACGAGCGAGCCGACCAGGTGACGGACCGCTCCGTCGAGGCGGTGCGCCTCGACGGTGTCCCAGCGCGCGACGTTTGGCGTACCGGGGATGCCGGCGCCGGTCAGTCCGCGCAGGCGCTCGCGCATGTCGGCCTCGAGCCCGGGCAGGGCGTCCACGAACGCGTTCGCTTCCCCCGGGTTCACGAGCAGGTAGACCGTGGCGCCCTCGCGCAGGCGCACGTCGCTGGAGAGCACCGCGCGGACGAGGTCTCCGGCGGCGCGCGCGACGTGGGCCGCCTGCTCCGCCTCGGAACGCTTCCCGGTGGAGAGCACGCGGACGTCCTCGTTGGCGAGGGCGACGCTCCAGCTCACGTCGAGGCGCTCCTCCTCGGCCGAAGGCTCCGCCGGCACGAGGCCGGGAGGGCGCGCCAGCGCCTCGCGCACGGCCTCGCGGATGCGCTCGCGGCCCGCCGCCGCCGCCTCGGTCTCGACCAGCACCCACTGCTCGCCGCGCCGCACCTCGCCGCGCAGCGCGCGCACCTGCGGGTCGTCGGGATCGACCTGGAGCACCGCCTCGAGGACGCGCCGCCGCGCCTCGCGCGAGGCGCGGGCCCCGGGCAGCTCGAGGAGCGCGAAGAGCCGCTCGCGGAAGCGCCCCGCGATCTCCCCGCGCCGCCGCCGGCAGTCCTCGAGCAGGGCCGGGGCGTAGTTGCGCGAGGGCAGCTTCTTCTCGGGCACGACCCAGGTGCCGTCGCGGAGCTGGGTGTGCTTCAGCCCGCGGTGCGCGCGGCCGTTGTCGGGATCGAAGGCCAGGATGGCCCCGTAGGCCTGGTCGCGCTCGGCGTAGAGCTTGGCCGAGCCGCACCACTCGGCCAGGGCTTCCAGATC
>DATKBQ010000735.1:0-11534 GCA_035546375.1 Planctomycetota bacterium
GCTCGAACGCGATATCCAGCTCGCGCAACCGCCGCACGAAGCGGCGCAGGCCCCACTGGAGGTGGTACTCGTCGCGCAGGCCGCACTCCACGTGGAGCAGGTCCAGCGCCGCGAGGGCGTCGCGGCGCGGCTCGCAGTCGAACAAGGGATCGAACTCGAGCCAACGTTGCCAGACCGCCTCGATGCGCTCGCCGGTCGCGAGGTCCATGGGCAGGTCGAAGCCCAGCGGGCTCGCCGGGTTCGGCGAATAGGCGGCGGAGAGCGCGAGCACGCTGATCGCGGCGTGGCGGTCGCCCGAAAGCTCGGGCGTGCGCAGGAAGTCGTCGAGGAAGCGCGCGGGGTCGCCGCCGAAGGGCACGAGCGCGCGCAGGGCGGCCAGGAGGTCCGACCCGTAACCGATCTCGAAGCAACAGTCGCCGCTGATCGAGGCCACGGCCTGGAACGTGCCCGGGAAGCGCATCGCCAAGTGCAGCGCGCCGAAGCCGCCCGAGGATTTTCCCAGCACCCCGCGCCGGCCGCTCGTGGGGTAGCACGCGTCCACCCACTCGACGAGCTCGCGCGCGACGTACGTGGCGTAGCCGCCGAGGTAGCTCGAGTCGACGTACTGGCTCCCGCCGAGCTTCGTGAAGGCGTCGGGCAGGACCAGGATCGCCGGCGCAGCCCCGCCGCGCGCGACGGCGCGGTCGTAGAGCGCGACGACACCCGGCCGCCACGGGTCCGTGTCCAGGTAGCGGTGGCCGCGCGAGGCGTACGGCGCGAGCACGAACACCACCGGGAACCTGGCGCCGCTCGCATCGTGTCCCGGCGGGAGCCATACCGGCACCTCTCGCACGTGCGGGTCCCCCGCTCGGTTCCCGCGCAAGGCCTCGCTCGCGAACGGCCGCATCTCGACCCGGCCGCGGAACGAATGCGCGCCCTGGACGAGCTCGCTCACCGCGCGGGCGCCGCCTCGCTGCGCAGGCGCTGGTAGCCGGCCTTGATCCGATCGAAGATCAGCCGCACGCGCACGTCGTAGTGCGCGAACGCGCTCTTCATCCCGTTGATCGCGATCTTCTCGAGGTCCGCCAGCGACAGGTCGAAGCTCTCGGCCGCCAGCAGGCACTCGTCGGTCATCGAGGTCGCGCTCATCAGCCGGTTGTCGGTGTTGAGCGTGACCCGGAAGCCCTGCTCCATGTACACGGGGAAGGGGTGCTCCGCCAGCGAGCGCGTCGCGCCCGTGTGCACGTTGCTCGACAGGCACACCTCGATCGGAATGCGATGGTCGAGCACGTACTGCGCGAGCGAGCCGAGCTTGATCACCTTGCCCTCGTACACGACGATGTCCTCGATCAACCGCGTGCCATGGCCGATCCGGTGCGCGCCGCAGTACTGCAGCGCCTGCCAGATGCTTTCCGGCCCGAAGCTCTCGCCGGCGTGGATCGTGATCGCGAAGTTCTGGCGCTTGGCGAACTCGAAGGCGCGCTGGTGCTCCTTGGCCGGATGCCCGGCTTCCTCGCCCGCCAGGTCGAAGCCCACGCAGCCCTGGTTGCGGTAGGCGACCGCCATCTCGGCGAGCTGGAACGAGAGCGGCTCGGGCTCGTTGCGCATGGCGCTCACGATCAGGCCGAAGTCGACGCCGAACGCCTCCTGGCCGCGCCGCAGCCCGCGCAGCACCGCCAGCATCACGCCGTCCAGCCCGAGCCCGCGCGCGGTGTGGAAGTGCGGGGCGAAGCGCACCTCCGCGTACACCACGCCGTCGGCCGCCATGTCCTCCATGAACTCGAAGGCGACGCGCTCGAGGGCCTCGGCGGTCTGCATGACGGCGACCGTGTGCCGGAAGCCCTCCAGGTAGAGCGGCAGCGTGCCGCGCGCCGCGCCCTGGTGGAACCATCGCGCGAGTGCGTCGACGTCGCGGTGGGGCAGCTCCTGGTAGCCGACGCGCTCCGCGAGCTCGAGCACGGTCGCAGGCCGCAGACCCCCGTCGAGGTGCTCGTGCAGGAGCACCTTGGGGGCGCGCCGGACCTGCTCGCGCTCCAGCGGCACGCCGCGCCGTTGCGACTTCGCGCTGCCCTTCATGCGACTGAGACTCTACCGGGGCGGGCGTGCTTCGCGCGGGTCCACTCCGGAAGCCGATGCATGCGCCGCGCCTGACGGCGTGACTGGGGCACCCTTGGCTTGCGCCTCGCCTGCGTATCCGGTCAACTCCGCGCGACCATGTCCGACCGCCCGTTGCGCCTCCGCTTCGCCCCCAGCCCCACCGGGCGGCTCCACGTCGGGGGCGCCCGCACGGCGCTCTTCAACTGGGCCTACGCGCGCCGCCACGGCGGGACGTTCGTCCTGCGCATCGAAGACACCGACGCGGAGCGCTCGACCCCCGAGCACGAGCGCGCGATCCTCGAGGGCCTGCGCTGGCTCGGCCTCGAATGGGACGAGGGCCCCGACACCGGCGGTCCCTACGCCCCGTACCGCCAGTCCGAGCGGATCGAGCGCCACCGCGAGCTGGCGCGGGCGCTGCTCGCCGCGGGCCACGCCTACCGCTGCTTCTGCACCCCCGAGCGGCTCGACGTCCTGCGCGCCGAGCAGGCCTCACGCGGGGAGAAGCCCGCCTACGACCGCCGCTGCGCGGAGCTCCCGCGCGACGAGGTCGAGCGGCGCCTGGCCGGCGGCGAGCGCGCCGTGCTGCGCTTCCGCGTCCCGCCGGGTGAGACGCGCTTCGTCGACCACGTGCGCGGCGAGGTGGTCTTCCAGAACGCCGAGGTGGACGACTGGGTCATGCTGCGGGCGGACGAGAGCCCGACCTACAACTTCGTCGTCGTGTGCGACGACGTGGACATGCGGATCAGCCACGTCTTCCGCGGCGAGGAGCACCTGGTCAACACCCCCAAGCAGGTCCTGCTCTACCGCGCCTTCGAGCGGCCGATTCCGGAGTTCGGCCACCTGCCGCTGATGCTCGGCGCCGACGGCAAGAAGCTCTCCAAGCGCACCGGCGACACGGCGCTCGAGGACTACCGCGAGAAGGGCTACCCGCGCGAGGCGATCCTCAACTTCCTGTGCCTGCAGGGCTGGGCGCTGGACGGCTCGACCGAGGTCTTCTCGACCGACGACCTGGTGGCGAACTTCGACATCGCCGACGTCACCAAGGGCGGAGCGATCTTCGACCTGGACAAGTTCCGCTGGCTCGCCGGCGAGTACATCCGCGCCGACTCCCTGGAGCGCGTCGCCGAGCGCTGCGCACCCTTCGTGGTCGCCGCCGGCCTGATGGACGAGGCCGAGCTGCGCGAGCGCTGGAATTGGTTCCTCGAGGTCGTGCGCGGCGAGAAGGAGCGCATCCGCACCTACGCCGAGTTGCCGGAGCGCATCGCCTACCTCTTCGCTGGCGACGAAGAGGTTCCTTACCACCCCGAGGCCGAGGAGCGCGTGCGCCGCCAGGGCACGGCGGCGCCGCTCTTGCGCGAGTACGCCGGCTGGCTGCGCGGAGAGCTCGCCGCAGGTGCGACGCCCGCGGCGCTGGCGGAGGGAACCCGCGCCTGGGTCAAGGAGCGCGGCCTGAAGAGCCCAGAGCTGTTCCAGCCGTTGCGCCTGGCGCTCACCGGCCAGTCGGGCGGCCCGGACCTCTTCGAGACGATCGCGCTGCTCGGGGCGGAGCGAGCGCTGCGCCGCATCGAGGGCGGGGCCGGGCGCCTCGCCTGAGCCCGCGGAGTCCCCTGGGCCCGCCCGCGGCCAACCAGGGCCGGCGCCTCAAGGGCCGAGCCGTTCGAGCCGATCCCGGCGGCGTGGACGGCCCGCCCGAGCCCGAGCACTGCGCGCGAGCGCGCGCCGCGACCCTCGCCTTCGCCACCGGAGCGGCTCGAGCTCCCCGCGAGCCGGAGGCGCGCCGCCACCTCACGGAATGCGCCGCTTGCGCGGAGCACTACCGTGCGACCCTCGCGGTCGCCTCCCGCTTGGCCCGCGGGGGGCGCTCGACGCGGCACGAGCGCGAGCGGCGCGAGCGGCGCCTCCACCAGCGCAAGCTGGCGCGGGCGGGGGCGCGAGCCCGCGGGTCGCGGCAGCGCTCGGCGCGCCTGCGGATCCTGCTCGTGCCCGCCTTCTTCATCTTCCTCTTGGCGCAGCTCCCCGCCCTCTCGAGGGAGCCCGCCGGCGCGCGGCTCTTCGTGCTGGCGGGACGCGTGCACGCCGCGGGCAAGCTGCTCGAGCCGCGCTCGGAACCCGTGCTCCTGGCGCCCGGCGAAGCCTGCGCGCTCGAGCCCGGGGCGCGAGCCCGGCTGGAGCTCGCGTCCGCGCGCTGCGAGCTCAGCGGCGAGGCGCGGGTGTGGATCGAGGCGCTGGCCGGCGCGCGGCTGCGGCTGTGCGCGGGCGAGATGGAGCTCGAGGGGCGCGGCACGGTCGTCACCGCCGCGGCGCTCGCCCACCTCGACTCCGGCGGCGCGCGGCTGCGGGCCGGACCCGAGGCCCTCGAGGCCGAGTGCCTGGCCGGGGAGCTGAAGCTCGTCTCCAGCCTAGGAACCTGCGAGCTCGCCCCGGGCCAGCGGGGCCGCGTCGCGCTCGCCCCTCGCTGAGGCCGCTGCTAGGCTTCCTCGGACTCCGGCCCCGGGGCCGGGGCTCGGACCATGCGCATCGACCTGGCATCGGAACGCGACGGGCGCGCGCGAGGCGGAGGGCGCGCCAAGGGTGCGCTCGCCCCGGCGAGGGCTTAGGAGCCGCTCCATGGAACTCCACCCTGGACGAGGCCGCGGCTGACATGCAAGGCCGGCTGTCGCTCAAGAGCGGGATCCTCTACGTGGGGCGCCACGAGCTGACGGCGCACGTGCGCCCGTACGACCTCGACGGCGCGCCGCTCGGTCCCGGCTTCTCCTTCCGCGGCCCGCAGGGCGAGCCGAGCGCCCTGGCCGGGCTGGACGTCGACGAGGACCACCGCATCTGGCTCGCCGACTCGGTCCTGCGGCGCGTGCGCACCTTCAGCCTGTTCGGGCGTGAGGTCGGGAGCTGGGGCGGCAGCCGCGAGCCGCGGGAGGACGCGCGCGGCGTGCTCCGCGACGTGGCCGACCTGGCGCTTGTGGCGGGGGAGGCCGAGCCGGCGGTGATCGTCGCCTGCGGCGGCTGGCGCCGGCACGCGGTCCAGGTGTTCCGCCCGGACGGGCGCTGGGCAGCCTCGCTGCGCCCGGCGGGCGATCCGCTCGGCCGCTTCCACGGCGTGCGCAGCGTCGCCGCGCGCGGGCGGCTCGCCTGGGTGTGCGAGGCGCGCGCCGGACGGGTGCAGGTCTTCCGCGACGGGGAGTTCCACTACCTCTTCAGCGTCCCCGCGGCCGGCGGCGCGCGCTTCGAGCCGGTGGCCCTCGCGCCGCTCGCGAGCGGACAGCTCGTGGTCGCCTGCGGCGGCCCGCACAGCGCGCTCCTGCTCCTGGATGCGGGCGGGCGGCTGGTGCGGGTCCTGGCCGAGCGCGGCGCCGAGACCGGCCGCGTGCTCGAGCCGGGCGACGTCGTAGCCCAGGACCAGGAGGACGAGCGGGCGCGCGTGGCCGTGGTCGACCGCGACGCCGAGCGGGTGCAGGTCTTCGAGCTCTCCGGACGCTGCTTCGGGGCGATCGAGGCGCTGCCCGGGCAGGCGCTCTAGGGCTCCCCTCGCCCGCACGAGCGAGCCCTTCCGGCTGGGCCGGATGCCCGCCCGAAGTGCACCCGGCCCGCGAAAAGCGGGGTAGAATCCCGCGTAGGGCCCTGTCCCGACTGGAGTGGTCGCGTAGAGGACTCGCAAACCGCAGGGAATTTCCCTTGATGCACGTCCGCACCGGCTCGATCCGAACCGCGGCGCTCCTGACGGCGCTGCTCCTGTTGACCGCACCCCTGGGCGCCCAGGGCCGCCGCCCGGCCCAGCCCCAGGGCCGCTACGCGCGCTCGGTCCTCCAGACCGGCCAGAGCGCCGGCATCGGGGCCACCCCGGCCTTCGGGGCCACCCCGGTGGCGACGGTCAAGCGCTACCGGACCGTGATCAACGGCACGGCCGCCTACTACTACGAGGGCACGCTGGATCCCGGCACGGGGTTCATCGAGAAGTTCCTGTTCACGGTTCCGATCCCCCGTCCCAGCGGACCCCGCCCGCTGCTGGTCGTCTTCCACAAGTTCGGGACCAGCCACGGCGACGTCTTCTTCAACACGACCTACCTCCAGGAAGCCATCAGGCGCGGGTGGTACCTGGTGTGCCCGCTGGGCGCCGCGCAGAGCCACTTCTCGTCGATCGAATCCCAGGTGAACACCGAGTTCGTGCTCGACTGGATGAGCACGCACCCGGCGTTCAAGATCGATCGCACGCGCGTGTACGGCGTCGGCTTCTCGATGGGGGGCGGCTCGGTGACGAACTACGCCGCCCGCCACGTCGACCCCGCGCACTTGATGCTGGCCGCGCTCATCGACCACTCGGGCGGCGTCGCGCTGAAGGACACGCTGCTCAACGACCCGGCCGTGCAGCCGATCTTCGACTTCTGGTTCGGCAACGGCTCGGCGGGCTCCGCCGACCCGTGGAAGATGGAGCGCTCCTCGGTCGTCAACTTCGACAACCTCACCCTGCAGGTGGAGCAGGACCGGGACCTGGCGCGCAACCTGATGCACATCCCGATGCGCATCGTGCGCGCCTCGAACGACACGATCCCCTACCTCTCGCGCCAGAGCGACGTGCTGCACGCCCACATGCTCACGCTGGGCAAGGTGCCCGGGCAGAGCTACGGCTACTACGTCCTGCCGTACACCGGCCACTCCTGGAGCATGCTCGACGAGTCCGCCGCCTGCGACTGGCTGCAGCAGTTCAAGCTCCAGGTGCCCAGCTCCGGCAACACCCTGGCCGACCACGACGGCGTGTACTTCCACTTCACGCTCGCCCAGGATCAGGCCAACGCCTTCACGCCCTTCGTCTGGAGCGCCGATCCGCCCGCGAATCGGCTCTCCCTCTCGGGCACGGGAAACCTGAAGCGGTTGACGGCCGACACGGCGGCGCTCGGGCTGAAGACGGGCCAGACCCTGACCGTCGAGCTCGCGACGGCCGACGGGCTGGGTGACGAGGTCGCCTTCAGCGGCTGGCCGAAGTTCCCGGCCAACGTCCTGCGCGACGGCGTCGCCTGGCCGGCCTGGAGCTACAACGCGGTGAGCGAGCTCCTGGTGCTCTTCGAGCTCGACGGCGGCGCGCACACCTGGAAGGTGATCCCGTAGCGGAAGGCCGCGGGCCGCACTCGCGGGCCGGGAGCCGCCGGCGATCGCGCGCTCGAGAACGCCGGGCTCTCGGTCGCGCGAGCGATCGATCGCGCCCTGCGGACGCTCGCGCCCTGCGAACGATTCCGCACCGCAAGGTGAAGCGCCGAGCGCATCGGTGGCGCCTCGGCGCCGGCGATCGGTTCCGCGCGGCCTCCTGGGCTTGGCGCGAGAGGAGGCCACGGCTGGGCGATGCGAGCTCAGCCCGCGAGGAACGCGCGTGGCGCCACCCCCGCGCACGGGCCGCGCGGGCCCGCGAGGGTCTGGCCTGGAAACGAAGGGGGCCAGTGACCCTTGCCGATCACTGGCCCGAGGGAGAGAGGAGGATCCATCAAGCTTCCCGGGTGCCTACACCGCTCGCAAAAGTGCAAGCACCTCCCGATGGATTCTCACATGCAGAACGGCGAACCGTTCAGCGCCTTCATGTTAAGCCCCCCGGGGGGCGACACCAGGGAAAAATCAGGATTTTGGGGCTTTTCGTGGATGACGGCGTTGCAAGTTCCGCCCCGGCCCCGGCTGGGGTTCCGCCGGACCCAGCCTGCGGCATAATGCACCCCGGCCCTGCCCGCCGGCGCGATCGGCAGCAGCCGGCGGCAAGCGGCCCGAGGTGAGCGATGAACGACCCCGCGATGGACGGACTGGTGGAAGAGCTGGACCACGAGCTGGCGCGGGATCCCCGCGGCGGGCAGGTGGCCGCGCTCCTCGAGGGCTACGCGGGCGCGGCCGCCGATTGGCGCCCCTACGCCCTGTTCGACCCGCGGACCTACGCCCGCAACCTGGTCCGCGCCTGCGAGGTCTACGAGCTCCTCGTGATCTGCTGGCAGGCCGGCCAGGTCAGCCCGATCCACGATCACCAGGGGCAGCGCTGCTGGATGGCGGTCCTGGAGGGGACGATCGAGGAGACCCTCTACCGCGAGCCGGCCGGGCGGGGACCCCTCATCCGGGGGCCGGTCCGCGGCTATGGGCGCGGGAGCGTCGCCTTCATCACGGACGACATGGGCCTGCACGAGATCCGCCCGGCGGGGGGGCCGGCCGTCTCCCTGCACCTGTACTCCCGGCCGATCCGCGAGTGCCGGATCTTCGACCGCGACAGCGGCGAGGTCACCGAGCGGGCCCTGGTCTACCACTCCGTGGCCGGGGTGAGGCAGCGCGAGTCCACGCCGGCCTGAGGGCCTCCCCCTGGTCCGCCCGAGGGAAAACAAGCGAGGCGCGCGCGGCCACCCGCGCGCGCCTCGACTCTCTCGACGGTTCCCCCCTGCGCCTCGGCCACGACAAGGAGTGGGCTTGGCGTAACTCAGGTGACGCTCCCGGGGCCGGGGAGACTTCCGACGCGCTCGCCGGACCGATGTCCCAGGTTGGGGAGAAGCGTCCCCGTCACCCTACAGAAACGTCATTTCGGGCAGGACCGCCGACGAATTCTGGAAAAAAAACGGAACGAGCCGGCGCGGCACCCCGTCGCGACCCATTTCGGGGACCGCCCGGTCCCGCGATCCCGGGCGAGCCTGCACCGGGCGCCTGCCCCCGCCGCTCGCCTTGACCCCGCTCGCGCGTGGTCGATACAGTCCCGGATCGCCTCGGGCGGTGTAGCTCAGCTGGTTAGAGCAGCGGAATCATAATCCGCGTGTCGGGGGTTCGAATCCCTCCACCGCTACCAAGAACCGCGTCCTCGGCCTCGGGCGCGGGGGTTTCCGTCTCAGCGCGTCTCATGTCTGCTCCCTGGCCGTGCTCAGGCGACGCCGAGCAGGACGCCGAGCAGGTGTCTCCATCGGTTCCGGTCGCGCTTCGCGCGAGCGGTGCTGCGGCGCCGAGCTCGGGCAGCTTCTCGAGCGCGCGCCGTTCGTCGCCGGCGCGCAGGTGCGTGTAGCGATCGAGCGTCAGCGTGATCGTCGAGTGCCGCGCGAGCGCCTGCGCGACCTTCGGCTCGACGCCGGCATCGGCGAGGCTCGACACGAAGCCGTGGCGCGGCGTCCCTTGCCGACCTCCCGCGCCAGCCTCGTCACCGCCCACCCTCGCCCCCGTCCGACGATCAGGGCGATCACGCGTTCCTGCCACGTCGTCTCCAGGCCATTCGCCTTGGTCGGGTCCAGCAGCCCTTGTGCCAGGACCTCGCGGGACTCCTCTACGCGCGCGCGCGCGAGCTCCCGGTGCTGAGCGTCCCGTGTCGCCGCGACTTCTGCAACCTGAGTACCCTCAGCCCTCGGATCCACCTGCGCGTTGATCGAGGCCTCGAGCAGCAGCGCCTCGAGTTCGCGGCGTCTCTCTGCCAGCTCCGGAGGGATGCGTCCCAGGGGTGCGAACTTCTGCGCCTGATCGTCGAGGAAGGGTCGGATGTCCAGTGGATCGATCGTGCCGCCGCGCAGGCCTTTCCGCAGGCATACGAGCATCGCTCGCCAGGCCTCCGTCCTCAGCCACTCCCACCCGTCAGCAGGAAACTCGAGTCCATGCGCCAGGCGCGCGAAGAGGTCCTCGACCGAGAAGAGGGCCTGCGGCACGCCGTCGTCCATGGGATTCCGCGCGTCCATGGGCTTTCGTTCATCCATGGGGCGGCGCTATCCTCCCCGGGGGAAGGCGCTTCGCCCGCTCAGGTTCGCGCCGGCCCCCGCGGCCCGCTCCAACGGGCCGCATCCCTTTCGGGGCCGACCGGCGCAGCGTAGCAGGCAACGATGGCGGGTCCAGCGCCGGCCCACGCGCACCTTGTGGGCTTCCAGCGGACTGGGTTTCCGCTGCACGCCGGCGCACGGCAGACCTCAGGATCGACGCTGGCGGTGCTGCGAAGGCCCCTCCCGCGGTGAGCGCCGGCCGAGGCCCGGCGCGCCCGGCGTGCAGCTCGGCATCGACGTCGTGGGCTCAGCCGCGCCCTTCGACTTCGCCGTCGAGCTCCGAATGGCGTCAGGCTGCGGCCCGCTAGATTGGCTTGAACGCTCAGGGGGTGAAAACCCCCCATATGGGGTATTTTTACCCCCCATGGCCGACCTACGTCCTGAACCCAAGCTCTTCGGCAGTCCCCGCCGAACACAGGTGTTGCTCCTCCTGGCCATCTTGGGGGAGAGCTACCCGTCCGAACTGATCCGCCTCCTTGGGGCGGAGAAGACGGCGATCATGCAGATCCTGGACTCCCTCGAGCTGGAGGGCGTCGTGGCGAGCCGCCAGCTCGGCCGCACCCGACGGGTCTCGTTGAACCCGCGCTACTTCGCCGCCGACCCCCTGCGCGCCCTGCTCGAGAAGCTCGCCACGGGATCACCCGAGCTCCAACGTCTCGCTGCGACACGCCGTGCTCGCCCGCGACGGAAGGGCAAGCCCCTGTGACGATCGACCGCAAGACCCCCTTGCACGACGTCGCCTTCGAGGTCTGCACGGCGCTGGATCGAGTGGGGACAAGGGCCGTACTGACGGGCGGTTCCGCCGCCACGTTCTACGCGCCCAGCGCAGTCCAGTCCCAGGATCTCGACTTCGTCCTGACCTTGGGGGGAACCGGGGGCGAGCCTCTCCGGGCCCTCGAGGACCTCGGCTATACGCGAGCAGGCCAGCACTACACCCATGCGGTCAACCCTTACTTTCTGGAGTTCCCCCAGGGCCCGCTTGCGATCGGCGATGAGCTCATAGAGACCTGGGACACTCCGCATGAAGGCGATCGCCTCCTACACGTCCTCCTGCCGACCGACTCCTGCCGAGACCGGCTCATGTGGTTCTACCTCGAGAAAGATCGCGGGGCTCTCGAACAGGCCCTGGCGGTCTACGCAGCTCAGGCGGGGAGAATCGATCTCGCTCGCATCCGTCGCTGGAGCCGCAAGGAAGGCGCGACCGAGGGCTTCCAGGAGTTCGAGAGACTCGCCGGCGGCTGAATAGCAGCCTGTGAGCAGGCCTCTTACCGGGTCGGGACCGTTAGCCCCGTTTGGTGGCGGCCGCTCAGTACTCGCATGGTTCCGAAGTTTGCCCGTTGCTCGAGGGATCTCATGCGCCGGCGCCCTCGGCGAAAGGCGCCCGCTCATTCGTGTTCCAGTCCGAAGAACTGGCGAGCGTAGTAGATCTGCGACCCGCTCACCAAGCCATCATCGGTGGGCGTGAAACGGTAGGCCTTGCCGTCACCCTCACGACGCAGCACGACGTTGACGCCATCCAGTTGAGGGCCCCGCTCCACGACGATGCCGTCTTGCTGGAGCGCATCTTTCAGTTCCTGAAGGGTTAACGAGCGGAGCCCGAGGTCTCGATGCTTACGGATCTGGAGAGTGCCAGGTTCGTGAACGGGGAGGCTAGCCTGCGAGCCGCATGGCAGGGCAGCGCTCGAGGTCGAGGTGTTGGAGGATGAATTCTCGCAGTTGGTG
>DATKBQ010000736.1:0-6643 GCA_035546375.1 Planctomycetota bacterium
CGACGATCGCGCGCGGGGCGCTCTGCGGTGAGGGCTGGGCTGCACTCATCGTCGGATCCGTCCCGCCGCCGGGACGCGCGCATGATAGCGGCGCGGGCCTGGGGAGTCCGCGCCGGCGCTCGCGCATGACCGCACCTTCACCGGAGCGGCACCGCAGAGGCTGCGCGCTCTCGCCCCCGGGACTCCACGGGGAGCCGCCGGTGGAAACCCGGAGCGCGCATTGGAAGACGAGCTCCTGGCCCTCAGTCTCCGGCACCCCCCCAGGCACCGCTCGCCCCACGCCACCGGATGTCGCGTCGTACCCTTCTCGCCCTCGCGTCCTTCCTCCCCGTCCTCCTACCCGCCGCGGCCCGCGGCCAAGCCCCGTCCGAGCGCCTCACGCTGGCCGGCGAGTTCCTCCCGGGCGCCACCTCGGTCACCAAGACCGGATCGATCTGGACGCTGGCCTACGCCGGCGACGAGCTGATCCGCTACCAGGTCGACACCGCCGATCCCGAGGTGCGCAAGGGCGTGCTCGTGGTGCGCGAGGCGACCAGCGACTCCTACCCGATCCACATGGGCGGGCCGTTCTGGCGCGACTCGAGCGGCACCCAGTGGCCGCCGCAGATCTACGGGAACACCACCACGGTGAGCGCCGAGTACGCCTCCGGCAACTCGCTCGTGCTCGAGTACACCGACAAGCCGGCCGGAGGCGGCATTGGCCACCGCCGCCACACGTTCACGATCGCCGGCAAGGCGCTGAAGATCCGGGTGCAGGACCTCGACCAGAGCCTCTCCTACACCAACAACTACTCCGGGGTGTACACCGGGCCGACGCGCTCCACGGAGTCGCCGCAGATCATCCAGATGCAGGGCGCGCTGAGCGTGCCGATCGTGCTCTTCAGGAACGGCTCGGCCAGCTACCTGATGGGCAACCTGATCGACATGTACCAGACCAACGCCTCGGACTGGCTCCTCAACCACGCCCCCACGGTCGTGCCCGGCCCCGACACGATCGACTTCAGCATGCACACCCTCGGCCGTTATCTGCAGAACTCCGCGGGCAAGCTGAGCGCGCCCTTGGACGACACCTGGACGGTGGTCGTCTCCAGCCACCTCGCGGACGTCTTCGTGAAGCCGACGCAGGCTCCCTCGCCCTGGCTCGAGGGGCTGCGCGGGCGCACGGTCGCGCTCCTGGCGTCGAACACCGGCTGGGACGCCTACCAGCAGCACTTCGGCCAGTACCAGGCCTGGGGCATGGACGAGATCGCCGCCTACTACTTCTTCTTCTGGACCTCGCAGGGCGGCGGGCCGGCCTGGTACCCGGCGAAGGACCCGCTGAAGTTCAAGACGATGATGTCGGCCGGCCTCGGCCTGGGCATGCAGCTCGGGGCCTACGTGCAGTTCGCAGAGATGCCGCCCGGCGCCACGCCGCCCTCGATCTACGACCCGCTGCACATCGCGCGCACCGAGACCGGCGCCTTCAAGCTGTCGCCGCACAACGGCGCGCCGCTGATCGCCACCACGGCCAGCGCGATCCATGCCGACCGCGAGACGCAGCTGATCAAGCAGGACTACGGGGCGAACATGGCCTACCTCGACATCCAGACTTACGCCAGCCCCTCGCGCGGCGCGGACGGCGACCACGTCGACCAGCGCGCGAGCTCGCCCTGGGCACGCACTCTCGGCAAGGCGATCGCGGACCAGAAGGCGTGGATGCGCGGCATCCAGGCCGTGGTCGAGGGCCCGCTGCTCGGCGAGGGCTCGATCGCCACCCAGCCCTCGAACCAGGAATGGCTGTGGGGCGGCTACTGCGACAGCGTGCAGCGCGTGATCAACACCGGGGCGGGCAAGCACGCCAACAAGATCCCGGCCGGCGATCCCAAGGCGATCACCCGCTGGCCGGTGATCCCCGAGTTCGAGTGGCGGGTCATGAACGGCCTGCAGGCGAACCACGGCAACGGGATCTACGACCGCTTCTTCGGTCCGAGCGACGGGCCGACGATGGTCGATTCCAACGGCAACCCGAAGGTCCCGCTGACCGAGGCCGCACTCGACCGCTATCGGATCTACGAGATCACCTACGGTCACGCCTCGTTCTTCATGTCGAACGGCCCCCAACCGGGGAGCCAGAGCAACATGCTCCACCTGGCCGACATGGCCAAGGAGTACTACCTGGTCAACGAGCTGCAGCGGCGCTTCTACGCGGCGCCGGTGCGCGCCATCAACTACGAGCACCAGGGCACGTTGAAGCCCTTCGAGCGCGTCCTGTACCAGACCAAGACCACCGACTCGTTCCGCGACCCGCGCATCCTGATCGTGTTCCAGGGCGGGCTCATGATCTACCTGAACCACGGCACCAGCGCGTGGTCGGTGCCGGGTCCGGCGGGCTCGTACACGCTCCCCGAGGACGGCTGGCTGGCGTTCGCGCCGGACGGCTTCGTCGCCTTCTCTTGCGTCGCGCCGGGCTCGGGCGGGAACCGTATCGACTACTGCTACGCGCCCGGGAGATGGGAGATGCTCGACGGCCGCGGGGCGGTCTCCTCCTTCGGCGGGATCAACACCGGCAGCGTGAAGCGCTTCAAGGCGCAGAACTTCGTGCACAACCGCAGCGTGCAGGAGAGCTCGAGCGGGACGCTCACGACCACCCAGGGCGTAGCTCCGGCGGTGGTGAAGGTCGACCTGAGCGGAGGGCCGTTGCTCGTGACGCGCGGCCAGCGCAAGCCGCTGCGGGCGATCGCGAGCTTCGCCAACGGCGCGTGGCGCGACGTGACGATGCTCGTGCAGTGGTCGACCGACGACCCCGCTGTCGCGAGCGCCGACCAGGCCGGAGTCGTGCTCGGCTCCGTCAAGGGGCAGACGCTGGTGCGCGCGAGCGCCTTCCAGGGCGTGACGGCTACGCCGGTGGCGGTAACGGTCCCCTAGCGATCCGCAGTCGCCAGCACGGCGCCCTCGCCGGCGGGCTCGGCCTGCCGGCGGGGGCGCGCCGTTGTTCCTGCCGCCGACCTGCCGTTACCTTCCTGGCGATGGCTTCCTTCGTCGCGCACCTGGAGTCCGCGGTCGACGGCACCCTCCTCGACCACCGGGTGCTGCAGACGGTGCACGCGGGCCGGCCGCTGTGGGTGCGCTACGACCTCGAGGCCGTCCGCCGCGGAGTGTCGCGCGACGAGATCGCGCGCCGGCCCCGGAGCTTGTGGCGCTACCGCGAGCTGCTCCCGCTGGATGGGCCGCCCGACGCCGTCTCCCTCGGGGAGACGATGACGCCCCTGGTCCTCTGCGAGCGCCTCGGCGCCGAGCTCGGCCTCGACCAGCTCTGGGTCAAGGACGAATCGCGGCTGCCGACCGGCTCCTTCAAGAGCCGCGGTCTCGCGGTCGCCGTCGCCCGCGCCCGCGAGCTGGGCGTGCGGCGGCTCGCGATCCCCACGGCCGGCAACGCCGGCGGCGCGCTGGCGGCTTACGCGGCGCGCGCGGGTCTCGAGGCCTGGGTCTTCATGCCCGCCGACACGCCCGCGGTCAACCGCGGCGAGGCGCAGCTCTGCGGCGCGCGCGTGGTGCTGGTGGAGGGCCTGATCGGCGACTGCGGGCGGATCGTGCGCGAGGGGACCGAGCGCATGGGCTGGTTCGACGTCTCGACGCTCAAGGAGCCCTACCGCCTGGAGGGCAAGAAGACCATGGGCCTCGAGCTGGCGGAGCAGCTCGGCTGGACGCTGCCCGACGCGATCCTGTACCCGACCGGCGGCGGGACGGGCCTGATCGGGATGTGGAAGGCCTTCGACGAGCTCGAGCGGCTGGGCTGGCTCGAGGACCGCTCGCGGCCGCGCCTCTACGCCTGCCAGGCCGAGGGCTGCGCGCCGCTCCCGCGCGCCTTCGAGCGCGGGGATCGCTTCTGCGAACCCTTCCCCGATCCCCACACCGCCGCCAGCGGGCTGCGCGTGCCGCAGGCGATCGGCGACTTCATGGTGCTCGACGCCGTTCGCGCCTCAGGCGGAGCGGCGCGCGCGGCGCGCGAGCGCAGCCTGCGGCCGTGGATGGATCGCGCCGGCGCGCTGGAGGGGCTCGCGCTGTGCCCCGAGGCGGCGGCTTGCCTCGACGTGCTCGCCGCGCTCGCGCGCGAGGGCACGGTGCGGCGCGAGGAGCGCGTGGTGGTCTTCAACACCGCCGCCGCGCAGAAGTACGTCGAGCTGCTCGACGCTCCGGCGCCGCGGGTGCGGCGCGGCGAGGCGCCCGACTGGGAGGCGCTCGAGCGCGGCGGGGCCCCGGAACCCGCCGGCGCGGGCGTCTGACGTGGTTCCCGCAGCGGCGAGACTCCCCGCGGCCGGCAAGGGCCGGCGCGCCTGCCGCATCGCCGTCCGGATCGCGCTGGTCCTCGCGGCGAGCGCCGTCACCTTCGAGCTGGCGCTGCGCTTCGTGCTCTTCTCGTCCTTGGCCGACTCCTGGGCGCTCGCCCGCGCGCTGCGCAGCCCGACCTTCGCCGAGCCCTCCAGCGAGGATCTCTACTGGCAGCTCCAGCACATCTTCGAAGACCCTGCGCGCCGCATCCCGGTGCCGACGCCCGATCCCGTGGTGGGATGGCTCGGCTACGCGGTCCGCCCCGGCGACTACGCGCACGCCGACGAGCTCCGCCTGCGCGGGCGGCGCCCCGTCCTGCTCTACGGCGACTCCTACGCGCAGTGCAACACGCTGCCGCGCGACTGCTTCCAGGGGCTCTTCGAGCGCTCCCCGCTGGCGGGGAAACACGCCCTCCTGAACTACGGGATCGGCGGCTACGGCCTCGACCAGATCGGGCTCCTGCTGGAGCGCTCGCTGCCGCGCTTCCAGGAGCTCGAGCCGCGGGTCGTGATCGGGATCCTGGTCGAGGACGACCTGGACCGCAGCGTGCTCTCGTTCCGGGGCTGGCCGAAGCCGCGCCTGGAGCTGGAGGACGGCGATCTGGTCTTGCGCGAGCCGGTCGCGGCGACGGTCGAGGAGCATTTCGAGCGCCACCCCTTGCCGATCGTCAGCTTCGCTTGGCGCGGCCTCGTGCGCGGGACGAAGCTCCTGCCGCGTGCGCTGCGCGAGCGGCTGAAGGCCGATCCGATCCCGGCCCAGGCCAAGCAGGCCCTGAACCGGCGCATCCTCGAGCGCATGGTCGAGCAGCTGCGAGGCCGCGGGATCGAGCCCGCGTTCGTCTTGTTCTACACCGAAGCCGGGATCTCGCGTCCCGAGGTGCTCGGCTGGCGCGACGCCTTCGTGCGCGGCACGCTCGACGGGCTGGGCGCGCGCTGGGTGTCGACGCGCGGCTTGCTGCTCGGCTGGGCCGAGGCGACCGGCCGCGAGGTCTCCGAGCTCTACGGCGGCTCGCAGAGGCTCGAGGGGCACCTGAACGTGCTCGGGAACCAAGTGGCGTTCCTGGCGCTGGCCGAGGCCCTGCGCGGCGGCTCCGGCGAGCTCGGCTGGAGCGCGAGCGCGCAGGCCGAGCTGGAGGCGCTCGAGCCCTCGCTGCCCCCGGCGGCGAACATCGCCAAGCGCGTGCTGCGCGGCCCGTCGGCGGCGGCGCGACACGAGAGCGGGCTCCGGGCTCCGTTCGCCAACGACGACCGCGAGCGGTTGTGCATGAGGGTGGGCGAGGAGGGGCCCACCGAGGTCGTCTACGAGCTGAAAGGGCGCGTGAAGAGCTTCAGCGCGAGCGCGGCGATGATCCCGATCGAGGGTGCGGCGCCGGATTGCGGCCGGGTGGGGCTTTCGATCCTGGCGGACGGGAGGGTGTTGTGGAGCGCGACGATCGCGGCGGGGGGGAAGGAGCAGGAGGTGTCCGTGGACCTGACGGGCCGCGGGTCGATGACGGTGCGCGCGGACGATGGGGGGGACGGGGTGGAGTGCGATTGGGTGGTGCTGTTCGCGCCGCTCTTCGAGTGAGGGGGGTGGTGTGGTCGTGGTGGTGGTGGGGTTCGTGAGCAAGCGTGCAGGGGCGCCCTTCGGGCGCTTTCGCGGCCGAGTACGGCCGCGAGATCCCGTGCGCTCAAGCGGCCGAAGACGGCCGCTTATCGCGCCCGGGATTCAGGGGTAGGAGGCTTCGCGCCCGAGAGGGAGGTCGAGCATGGGGCTCCGGCGGTTGGATGGAGTCCTGCGTGGGTTTGGGTGGACCGTCGCGAATGTTCCCCGATTCAAGTTGCCCCTCGGCCGCGACCGGCTCCGGGCGGCCGAATGGCTGGCCTTCGAGTAGGCGGCTCGCTGAGCCGCGAGAGTTCTCCCTAGTCCTTCGCCGATCCGCGTTTGCCCGCGCCGCTCCGTCGCGCCTAGAATCGGGCCGCCCCGCCGGCGCGGAGCTCTTGCCGCGCCACGCCGGGGCTCGGCAGGAGGAGCGCATGGCGGATTTACCGGAGCGTCGACGGAGCGCCTTCACGCGGCGCTCGTTCCTCAAGGGCGCCGGCGGCATCGCCGCGGGCGGGATCGCGGGCCAGGCCGCGCAGGGGACCGCCGAGGCCTTCGAGCAGGGCCAGGGCCCCGAGCGCCTCAGCGGCACGGTGGAGCTGGAGCTTTCGATCAACGGCGCGAAGCAGAAGGTGAAGGTCGAGCCGCGCACGACGCTTCTCAACGCGCTGCGCAACCACTGCGAGCCGCCGCTGACCGGGGCGAAGCTGGTCTGCGACCACGGCTCCTGCGGGGCGTGCACCGTGCTGCTCGA
>DATKBQ010000737.1:0-28217 GCA_035546375.1 Planctomycetota bacterium
GTGCGCGGTTGGCACCTGCCCGGCATCCAGGCCGCCGGGCACATGCTGCGCGGGCGCATCTACCGCCTGCTCGGGCTCCCGGCGCGCGCGCTGGGCTCGATGTCGCGCGCAGTGCGCCTCGCGCGGCAGGCCGGCGAGCGCCGCCTCGAGCGGGAGGCGATCGCTCGCCAGGGCGGGCTCCTCTTGGATCTCGACCGTCCCGAGGAGGCCGAGGAGCGCCTGCGCGAGGCGCTGCGCGGCGCGGGCGAGATCGAGGACCGCCGCGGTCAGACCCTGGCCGCCGTGTGGCTCGGCACGCTGCTCTGGGAGCAGGGCGACCCCGAAGCCGCTTCCATGCTCGCGCGCGCCGCGCGCTTGGCGAACGAGATGGGCCTGGGCCGCGCCGAGGCCATGGCTCTCGCCCTGCGCGCCCGCGTCGAGCGCGAAGCCGGCCGCACCGACGCCGCCCTCGACCTCACCAGCCGCGCCGCCGCCCTCCTCGACCGCCACGGCGCCGAGCTCGCCGACCGCATCGTGATCACCGGCACGCGCGCCCTCGTCCTGCACGCCGCAGGTCGAGCTGCGGAAGCCTCCGACCTCGTCAAGGACCTGCGCCGCCGCCTGCGCCGCGAGAACGCCCGCATCGAGACCGCCGAGCTGCGCCGCACGCACCGCCAAGCCACGACGCGCCTGCTCGAGGCGGTCCTCTCGGCCGAAGGGCCGATCTACCCGCGCGTGAGGATGCCGACTACCGTTCCGCGCCCGGCCTGATGGCGTCTGGGCGGCCGGGCAGATGGGCGGCGACCATGGCTCGCGCAGGGCGGGTACCAGGCTGCGGCGGTCCCGAGTCCCCCGGGTCGAGCGCGGGCCGCGTCGGCATCGTGCTCTCCCCCCCCCGTCGGTGCTTATACTCGACCCTGTAGGCGAGAACCCGCCGCGTCGAGCTGCCGACTCGCTGCTTCGACAGAGCTTGCCCCCTCCAATTCCAGCCCCGGCGACCCTCCGAACCTGGCCATGTCCGCAGCCCAGCTTCTCTGGTCCTGCAGGCGGCCAACGATTTGCATCCAGAGCTAGTGGAGTTCGGCTTCCCGCAGGTGCACGCACCTTGAGGCACACTTTGGAACGATCGACGGCCAATTCCTACCTATATCCCGCTTTCTTTCTTTCCGGGGCAAGCGGCCTCATCTACCAGACGGTCTGGGTGCGCATGCTCACGCGCTTCCTGGGATCGACCACTCCGGCTATCGCGACCGTCCTTTGCGTGTTCATGGGCGGCCTGGCCTTGGGCAGTTATTGGGGCGGCAAGATCGCGGATCGACGAACGCGGCTCCTGACATCGTACGCCTGGCTCGAGTTGGCGATCCCCGTCCTGGGCCTGCTAGCCTCCTTCGCCGTGATTTCTTACTTTGGCCGCTTTTATGTCGGCATCTATCCCACGCTCGCAGATTCGCCCTGGGCGCTCCTGACCGCGCGAGTGCTGCTCGCCATCGCATGCCTGTTGCCCCCGACGATCCTGATGGGAGCGACGCTCCCGATCCTCGTCGCCGCGGTGACGCGGCTCGGCGAGCACTTCCAGACCGGGGTAGGGCGGCTCTATGCGCTCAACACGTTCGGGGCCGTCGTCGGAGTGTTTGCCACCGGCTTCGTCATGCTCGGAGAACTGGGCGAGCGGGCGTCGCTGTGCGTCGCGGCGCTGCTCAATATCATCGCAGCTCTGATCGCGTTCCAGCTTGCGAAGCGCCTGGGTCAGAGCGGGGCCGTCGTGACCACCTTGGAGCAACCGCCGGCTGTCGTGGGCGTGCCTTACGCGCCGGGCGTCCGCTCGATCGCACGCCTCGCCCTTTTCGTGAGCGGCTTCACCGCGCTCGCGTACGAGATGCTCTGGACCCGGATGCTCGTACTGCCGCTCGAGACCAGCATCTACGCGTTCAGCTTCATGCTGGGCGTTTTTCTCTTCGGGATCGGGCTAGGCAGTTGGCTTTCCACGCGATTCCGATCCGCGGCCGAACGTCCCCTGGCAACGTTCGCCCTGATCGAGATCCTGATCGGGTTGGCGACGGTCGCCGGCATGGCTATCTTTCCGTCCTTCGAGATCATCGTCTGGGCGGAAGTGCCCATGCAGTTCGCCGCGCGCTTCCTCGTGAGCTTCTTGCTCGTCTTCCCGCTCGCCTTGTTGTTCGGCTGGCAGTTCCCGGCAGCGGTACGTTGTTGCGTGAGTGACGCCGCGAAGCCCGGCAAGGACATGGGCTCGGCCTATGCTGTCAACACGGTCGGCGCCATCGCAGGCAGTCTAGTCGCGGGCTTCGTCCTCTTGCCCTGGCTCGGCCTGGCCAACGCGATGATCGCTCTGGCCGCGGCAAACGTCGCGTTGGGCGTCGTGCTCTTCGCAGTAACGCCCTCTGCGGAGCGGGGCCGTCTGACTCTCGCAGCCGCGGGCTGCACGGTCTTGTTCGCCGTCGTGGCGTTCACGGTGGGAGATCCGTACCTGACGGTCGTTCGCGAGCGGCTCGCGAGAACTTGGAACCGCTCGGACATTGAGATCTACTCCTATGACGAAGGCGTCGCCGGGACGACCGTTGCCGCGGGCGCGGCGCAGCGACCGCGGGTCCGCAGCCTCCTGATCAACGGCGTGGGGATGACTTCCTTGGTCTCCGAGACCAAGTTGATGGCGCATTTGCCCCTGGCGTTGGTCGACGATCCCCGGAGGTTCCTCGTGATCTGCTTCGGGATGGGCACGGCGGTGCGTTCCGCGAGCCGGCACCCTGGCCTCGAGATCGACTCGGTGGATATCGTGCCGCACGTCTTCGATTGCTTTCCGTACTTCCACCCGGACGCCGGCAGCATCACCGCCATGCCGAATGTGCGGCTCGTTAGCGACGATGGACGCAATTTCCTCCTCGTCAACGATGAGCAGTACGACGGCATCACGATCGATCCGGCGCCGCCCCTCTACAGCGCCGGCACCGTCAATCTCTACAGCCGCGAGTTCCTCGAGCTGTGCAAGCGCCGCATCACGAAGGAGGGCGTCGTCTGTCTCTGGCTCCCGCCGGCGCCGAAGAGCGAGCTGCTGATGATCATGAGGACGTTCGTCAACGTGTTTCCTGGAGCCTCGCTCTGGGGTTCCCTGCATTATCCCGGCTTCTTCCTCACGGGCGGCCACAAGTCGTTCGCGCAGACGGATGCGTCGATCGAGAGCGTCGCGAGACGCCTCGCCGCCATTCCGGACCTCACCGAATGGGAGCCGCTGTATGGATCGGAAGCGACATTGAAGAGGCTCTTCCTACTGAATCCGGAGGGGCTCGAGAAGGTCGTCGAAGGCGTTTCGGAGGTGACCGACGACAAGCCGTACACGGAGTTCCCGATGTGGCGCGGCATGTTCACGGAGGATGGCCGCAATGTGTTCTCCGCGAACCAGGTCCGCGAAGCGCTCGAGGGATCGAGGATCGAGCCGGACGGCGGGGTGGCGAGGTGAAGGGTTCGAGCAACCACGGGGGGTGCGGGCTCGAACGAGCTCGCCTCGGGCGGAGAGTTCCGTGCTCGCCGCCTCAGCCCGCGACGCGGTGTGGCGCGGAGTGCGCCGCGGCCTCCGGCACGGGCTCGGCCCGGCGGGCGCCGGCGCGGCCGGCGAGGTGGGCCAGGTAGCCGAGGAGCCAGAGGGCGGAGGTCGCGAGGTGGATGGCGATCCAGGCGCTGCGCCAGGCGTCGGTCGAGGTGGTCTGGATCAGGTAGCCGGAGGCGGCCATGGGGAAGAAGGTGAGGGCGAGCGCGATGCCGGTCGGGCGGCGCGGCGCGCGGGAGCGCAGGCGGGCGAGGACGTGGCGCTGGAAGAGGAAGCCGAAGGCGAAGACGAGCAGGGGAGCGGAGAGGACGTGGAGGTGCTGGACGAGGGGCTGCAGCGGGTGGTTGGCGACGGCGAAGGGATCGTCGGACCGCGCGAAGTAGCGCATCCACGCGTAGACCAGGCCGCTCACGCCGACGAGCAGGTTGGCGAGGTGCTGCGTCCAGGCCTCGAGGCGGCCCATCGCGGCTCCGCCATCCCGCTTGGGCGAGAAAGTAGAACTTTGACTACGACTCAAAGGTTGCCTTTCTCGAGGACTTGGTGGACGGCGAGCAGGCGGCGCACGGCGCTGGTGGCGGCGCGCGCGGAGAGGGTGGCGCCGGCGATGCCGCGGATCCCGCGCTTGAGGTTCAGCTCGTCGTCGAGCACGCGGCCGGTGAACTGCGCGTACCACGGCGCGCGCGGCGCGTACTCCTTCGGCTCGGCGAAGGCGCAGAGCTCCACGCGGCGGACGCGCTGGGCGGGATCGACGACCACCATCAGCGTCTCGCGCAGGGTGCGCACCCGGTGCGCGTCGAAGTAGGCCGTCCCGGCCAGCTTGCCGTCCTTGCGCGCGACGTAGGCATAGGCGATCGCGCTCGGGATCTCCTCGCCCGCCAGCTCGCCCGCGCGCTCCATCTGCTCGCGGGTCAGGAAGACGGTGCGCTTCTCGATGTCGCAGCCGGGGAAGGCGAGCTTCAGCGCCTCCTCGAGCGTGAGCAAGACCTGCGCGGGCGCTCGAGATCGCGGCGCTTCCTCGGCTGCCGGCGGCTGGGGTCTGGCCACCGCGGCGAGCGCGAGCACGGCCGCCGCGACGCGCGTGCTGCGCGAGTCACGGAATCCGCGCGCGCGCCGCGAAGCGTCGCCGGCCCTAGAAGATGTAGCCGAGGGCCAGGTTGATCTGGTCCTGTCCCGTTCCCGCATCGTTGTCCACATCCTGGTAGTCGAGCTTGAAGACGACCTGGTCGAAGGGCTTGTAGGCCACCCCGAACGTCGCGATCTCCACGTCGTTCGCCGGGTTGGAGCTGAAGCCCGAGGGGACCTCGGCCTGGGTGTCGTACGTCTCCCAACGCACGAAGGGCACGAGCGACTGCCGCGTGCCGGGCCGCAGCGCCGCGAGCACGTCGTAGCCGAGCTCGACGTACCAGCCCTCTAGCTCCTCGCCCACCGACTGATTGCCGGCGAGGCCGAGCGAGGCGTTGAGGTCGTCGACGTCGTCCAGCTCCGCCTGCACGAACAGCCCGCGCACCTGGAAGCCGCGCCAGCGCCACTCGGCGTGCGCGTCCCAGATCGCCGTCGCGACGTCGGGCACGCCGGACTGGTCCTGGCCGGAGTCGCCGTACCAGGCCGACACCCCGAGCGTGAACTCGTCGGTGGCAGCCCAGTCCAGCCGGCCGGTCCATGCGAAGTCCTCGGCCAGCGTCTGGCCGCCGCTCTGGCGCCCGCCGCGCAGGCCGCCGGCCGAGAAGCCGGTCGCGTCGAAGCCGTTGACCACGTAGGTGCGGTATCGGAACTCGCCCGCCTCGCCCCACACGCCGGCGCCGTTCTCGCGCCAGGTGGTCGGCAGGATCGCGCGCTCGATCCCGGGCCGCTTCGCCGAGAGGAACGTCGTCGGCTCGTGCAGCTCGTTGAGGAAGCCCATCGGGATCAAGAGCAATCCCGCGCGGGCGTTCAGCTCTTCTCTCCAGAGCCGGTCGAGGTAGGCGAACTCCAGGGCCACCTCGCCGCCCTTGCCCTCGCCCGCCTGGGCGTGCTCGAACTCGATCTCCGAGTTGAAGAGCCAGTCCTCGTTGAACTTGTAGCCGACGTAGAGCACCGCGCGCAGGAAGTCGAGCTGGTCGCGCTTGCCGCCGCCCTGGAAGTTCTCGAAGAGCAGCTCGCCGTAGCCGCCGAGCGCGACACCCTGCTCCGCGCCGTAGATCTTCGAGGCCGCCGGCCCGAGGCCGTGCTCGCCCGTGCCCAGCGGTGTGATCACGGCGCCCAGCCGCTCCTCCTCCAGCTCGCCGGCGAGCACGTCGACGCGCCGTTTCAGCTCCACGTTCTCCTGCTCGAGCCGATCCAGGCGCGCGCCCTGGTCCTGGGGCGGCGGAGCCGGGGCGGGGTCGCCTTGCGCGACGGCGATCGGTGAAACGGCGAAGGCCGCGATCAGCGCGAGGGACGCGCGCCGTGCTGCCTGTGGACGGACGCTCGTGGGATCCATGTCGTGGGGGGACCTCATCGGTCGGCGGCGCCCGGCTCGTAGCGCTCGAGCCTCAGGTCGCTCACCAGGGGGCGCGCGCGCTCGAAGAGGCCCGCGGTGGCGCGCGCGCGCAGTGCGCCGCCGGGGCGATCGGAAGGCTCCGCCTCGAGCACGAGCACCTCGAGGTGCCCGTGGTCCGTCCGCTCCGCCCGCCGGCGGGCGGTCCAGGCGAGAGCCGCGTCGGGGCCCATCACGTACAGGGCGGTCGACAAGCAGTCCGCTGCGGTCGCGGAGCGCGGGCGACCCTCGACCCACACGCTCAGGCTGCCGAAGTCGGCGGCGGGCTCGCCCGTGCGCGGGTCGAGCACGTGGCTCCTGCGGATGCCGCCGGCGACGATCGCGCGCTCGCTGTTGCCCGACGTGGCGAGCGAGCCACCGCCCAGCGCGAGCGCGAGCACGGCGCGCGAGCGATCGCGCGGATCGGCGAGCGTCCACTCGGCCGCGCCAATCGATGCCACCTGGCCGCCGAGGTCGAGGGTCGCGCTGCGGACGCCGGCGCCGCGCAGCTCGGCCAGCGCGGCGTCGACGCCTGCGCCCTTGCCGAAGCCGCCCTCCTCCAGCCGCAGCGCGGCATGCGTACGCACGGCGCTCCGGCCGTCCTGCTCGAGCGCCGCGAACCCGTCCGGGACGCGCGCCGAGAGCCGATCCTCGGCCGAAGGCAGCCGGCCGCCGGTGCGCAGGCCCCACGCCTCGACCAGCGCGCCGACCGCGGGGTCGAAGGCGCCTCCGCTCGCCCGCCACCAAGTGCGCGCCTCGCCCAGCTCGGCCGCCAGCTCTTCGGAGAGCTCGAAGCGCTCCCCCACGGGCGCCCGATTCAGGCGCGCCAGCTCCGTGTCGTCGCGCCAGGTCGAGAGCCGCGCGTCGGCGGCCTCCAGCGCGCGAACGGCGAGCTCGCTGGCCTCGAGCGCCGCTTCGCGGGTTCCGGCCTCGACGCGCACCTCGAGCGAGGTGCCCATCAAGGCGACGCGGCGTTCGATCGAGACCGGGGGCGAGACCGGGGGTGCTCCGGCTGGCTCGGGGGCTTGCGTCCCACCCGCGCAGGCCGCCAGGGCCAGGCCGAGCAGGTGCGCGGGGCGGGGGAGGTGCATGCCGTTGCTATTGAGACTCAGTCTCAATTAGCCCAGGGTACCCGGGCCGGGCGCGAAGGCAAGTACGCTTTCTTGCGTATCAGGCCGCCGCCGGTCCGGAGCGGGTAGCCCCCGTTCTTCGAGCCCGTGCCGCCCTCGGAGACCGGCTCCTGCCGCGCCCCGTAAGCCCCCGGTATCGCAACGTGGTGAACCGTCGCGGAGATGGAATCACCGGCCGCGCTCGCGCGAGTGGCCGAAGCGGCGCTCCAGGGCCCAGGCGAGACGGTGGATCAAGCCGGTCCGGCGGTGGGCGCGCTCGATCGCCCGCCAAGCCTCGCGCCAATCGCGCGAGCCGCGGTGGTAGGCGCGCAGGAAGCGCGCCAGGTCGGCGCGGGTGATCGCCAAGCCCTCCTCGCGCTCGAGTCGCGCGACATGGCGGTAGAGCCGGCGCAGGTTGTCCCGGGCCTCGCGCGGCGGGAGCTCGGGGCGCAGCTTCGAGCGATCCAGGTCGATCACCCACAGCCGCGCCGTGCCTCCGGCGAGCGCCTCGCGCTCGATCAGGAGGTTGCGCGGGTTCAGGTCCGCGTGGCGCAGGCCTGCCTCGTGCAGCTCGCGCACGAACACGCCGGCGGCGGCGAGCACGGCCCGGCGCGCACGCGGGCCCAGGCCGCCGCGGCCGAGCCGAGCGATCACGTCGCCGAGGTCCACGCTGTCCTCCACCCGCCGCGTGAGGATCGCCAGCCGCCAAGCCAGGCCGCTGCGCCGCGCGCGCGCCGCGACCACCTCGGGGGTGCGCACGCCGCGCTCGATCAGCTCGCAGGAGACGCGCAGCTCGTCGAAGGGACGGCGGGGATCGAGGAAGCGCGCGCCGGTGAGCCAGCGCAGGAGCCCGCCGTGGCTGAAGCGCCGCAGGACGAACCGCTCGCGCGCCACCTCGATCTCCTGCAGCGGGCGGCGGCCGCGCAGCCGGCTCGGCGCGAGCGGGCCGTCGCCGTCGAGGTCGAATCCGGCCGCCCGCAGGCGCGGCGCGAGCGAGGCAAGCAGGGCGAGGGCTCCGCGCGGCCCCGCCTCGTGACGGTAGCCCGGCGGCAGTGGGCCGATCGAGGGGGGCCGGATCACGCTGGGACGCAGGGTAGCCCCTGTCGTGCGCCCTTCGAGGACCGGCCCGGGCCAGTCCCAGTGCTGGTCCTCGAGCGGCATCCCCCGTGCCGCGAGCAACGCCCCCGCGCCGGACCCCTCGATGCAGCCGTGGCACCCACGCTGAAAATCCCGCACCCCTCGGCCACAATGCCCGCTCGCGGGGCACCCCGGACATGCAGACGAACGAGAGCGAGGGCAAGGACGCGCCGGCGGTGAGCCTGGGGCCTGTGAGGGCTTCCGCGCAGGCCCCGGGGCCCGAGATCGGGATCGACCTGCCGGTCCAGGTGGTGCTCGACAGCCTGCGCGACCCGGCCCTTGCGCTGCTCGACGCCCAGGGCATCGTCCGGAGCTGGGGCGCCGCGGGGGAACGGATGCTCGGATGGACTGCCGCCCAGGTCGTCGGGCGGCACGTCTCCGAGCTGGGCCAGCCGCAGGACCGCGCGGAGGTGGAGCGCAACCTCCAGCGCGCGGCCTCCGAGGGCTGGGCGGAGCACGAGGGCTGGCTGCAGCGCGCCGACGGGAAGCTCTTGTGGAGCGAGCTCTCGCTGGCACACCTGCGCGCCCCCGGAGGCGAGCTGATCGGCTTCGCGCGCCTGATGCGCGACGCCACCGCAGCACGGCGCGCGACACTCCAAGTCGCGGAAGGGGCCGCGCGCATGAAGGCGGTGCTCGACGCCGTCATCGACGGGATCCTGGTCATCGACGGGAGCGGCGCCATCCTGTCGGTGAACCCCGCGGTGCAGCGCATCTTCGGCTACCCGATGGGCGAATTGGTCGGGCGCAACGTGAAGCTCCTCATGCCCGACCCCTACCGCAGGGAGCACGACGGCTACCTGGAGCACTACCGGCGCACCGGCGAGCGGCGCATCATCGGCATCGGCCGCGAGGTGATCGGCCGGCGCAGCGACGGCAGCACGTTCCCGATCGACCTCTCGGTGAGCGAGGTCGAGCTCGGAGAGCGGCGGCTGTTCACCGGGATCGTGCGCGACATCACCGCGCGCAAGCGCGACGAGGAGGCCGTGCGCGAGAGCGAGGCACGGCTGCGGGCGGTGGTCGAGACCGCGGTCGACGGGATCCTGACCATCGACGAGCAGGGGATGGTCGGCACGATGAACCCGGCGGCGGAGCGGATGTTCGGCTACGCCGCGGCCGAGGTGGTCGGGCGCAACATCAGCCTGCTCATGCCCAGCCCCTACCGCGAGGAGCACGACGGCTACCTGGACCACTACCGCCAGACCGGCGAGCGCCGCATCATCGGCATCGGCCGCGAGGTGCAGGGGCGGCGCAAGGACGGCTCCATCTTCCCGCTGGAGCTGGCGGTGAGCGAGACCGTGCTCGGCGAGCGGCGCTTCTTCACCGGGATCGTGCGCGACATCACCGAGCGCAAGCGCGATGAGGAGTCGCTCGCGCGCCAATCCCAGGAGCTCGAGCGCTCCAACGCCGAGCTCCAGCAGTTCGCCTACGCCGCCAGCCACGATCTGCAGGAGCCGCTGCGCATGATCACCAGCTACGTGCAGCTCCTCGAGCGCCGCTACGGCAAGCGGCTGGGATCCGAGGGCGAGCACTTCGTGGGCTACGTGGTCGAGGGGGCGCGGCGCATGGGACAGCTCATCGACGACCTGCTCCGCTACTCGCGCGTCGAGGCCGGCGCCGAGCCGGCGCAGGAGGTGGAGGCGGGCGACGTCCTGATGTCGGTCCTGGGGCTGCTCGCGCCGACGATCCGCGAGGCCGGGGCCGAGGTCCGCTTCGCCGACCTGCCGCGCCTGCGCGCCAGCCGCGTGCACCTCGAGCAGCTCTTCCAGAACCTGATCGGCAATGCGATCAAGTTCCGCGGCCCCGATCCTCCGCGCATCGAGGTCAGCGCCTGCCGCTCGGGGGCCATGTGGCAGATCGCCGTCGCGGACAACGGCATCGGCATCGCCCCGGAGTACTTCGACAAGGTCTTCGCCATCTTCCAGCGGCTGCACACCCGCGAGCAGTACCCCGGCACCGGCGTGGGCCTCGCCATCTGCAAGAAGATCGTCGAGCGCTACGGCGGCCGCATCTGGGTCGAGTCCGAGCCCGGCCGGGGCTCGACCTTCAAGTTCGAGCTGCCCTGACCGGCCGCCCGCAGCTCCCGGCAATTCGGCAACTTTTGAGTCGTAGTCAGAATTCCACTTTCTCAGCTGGCCTTCGGCCGCGCGAGAAAGTGGAATTTTGACTACGACTCAAAAGTTGCCGAATTGCCGGCGGGGGCCGGTCAGGGCAGCGAGCGGCCGAAGTGCACGAGGGTCTTCATGTAGTTCACCCGCTCGTAGCACTCCGGGTCGGGGCAGTGCGCGCGGCTCAGGCTGCCCTTCATCTGGCGTACCGAGCGGTAGCCGCGCTCCTCGAGCCATGCTTCGAGACCGCCGCGCAAGTCGCCGATCTGCTGCGGACCCTTGCGGTACAGGGTCGAGGCGACGAGCACCGCGTCCGCGCCGGCGAGCAGGAGCTTGACCGCATCCTCCGCCGCGTGCACGCCCCCGCTCGCGCCGAGCGACACCTCCACCTGGTCGCGCAGGATCGCGATCCAGTTCAGCGGAAGGCGCACGTCGAGCGGGTTGCTCAGGGCGAGCCGCGGGGCGAGCGCGAGCTTGTCCAGATCCATGTCGGGGTGCACCAGGCGGTTGAAGAGCACGAGCCCGCGCGCCCCCGCGTCGACCAGCCGACGAGCGAAGTGCGGCAGCGCCGTGAAGTAGGGCCCGAGCTTGACGGCGACCGGGATCGCCACCGACTGGCACACCTCGGCCACCAGGTCCTCGATGCGCTTCTCCACCTCGCCGGCGCCGACCCACGGCTCCGTGGAGACCCAGTGGACGTTCAGCTCGAGCGCGTCGGCGCCGGCGTCCTGGATCGAGGTCGCGTAGCGCGTCCAGCCGCCGGCCGTGGCTCCGTTCAGGCTGCCGATGAGCGGGATCGCGACGGCGTGCTTGGCCGCCTCGAGTCTCCGGAGATAACCGCCGGGTCCGATGTTGTAGCCGGCGAGCGCGGGCAGGTACCCGTCGGCCTCCGCCGACGAGCCGGCGCCGGACTCCACCAGCCGCAGGAGCTCGAGCTCCTCGTGCTCGATCTGCTCCTCGAAGAGCGAGGGGAAGACCGCGGCGGCCGCGCCGGCCTCCTCCAGCCGGCGCAACATGTCGAGGTCCCCGCTCAGCGGGCAGGCGGAGACCACCAGCGGGTGCGCGAGGCGCAGCCCGAGGTAGGTGGTCGTCAGGTCGACGCTCACGCGCCGCTCTCCCCGTTCGCGCTCGCGGGACGCGCGGGTGCCGCCATGCGCTCGTAGAGCTGCCAGCGCTCGTCGATGTCGCGCTGCGCCTGCTCGGCCAGCTCGCCCGCGCGCTCCGCCGCCGCTCCCGGAAGGAGCGCGAAGCGCGCCTCCTTCGCGGCGAACTCGCGGAAGCTCATGCGCGGGCGCTTGCTGTCCAGGCGCAGCGCGCTGCCCCCTGCCGCGGCCGAGCGCGGGTCGAAGCGGTACAGCGGGCGGTAGCCCGACTGCACCGCCTCGCGCTGGTGCCCCATGGCGGTGCGCATGTCGATCCCGTGCGCGATGCAGTGGCTGTAGGCGATGATCAGCGAGGGACCGCGCCACGACTCCGCCTCCTGGAACGCGCGCTGGGTGTGCAGCGGGTTCGCGCCGAGCACGACCTGAGCCACGTAGACGTTGCCGTAGGTCATCGCCATCAGGCCGAGGTCCTTCGCCCGTCCGGGTTTCCCCTGCGAGGCGAACTTGGCGATCGCGCCGCGCGGCGTCGCCTTCGAGGCCTGTCCGCCGGTGTTGGAGTAGACCTCGGTGTCGAGCACGAGCAGGTTCAGGTCGAGCCCGCTGGCCAGCACGTGGTCGAGCCCGCCGAAGCCGATGTCGTAGGCCCATCCGTCGCCACCGACGATCCACACGCTGCGCCGCAAGAGCGCGTCGCACAGCTCGAGCAGCTGGCGCGAGGCTGCGTCGGAGCGGCCCGCGAGCCGCCGCTTCAGCTCGGCCTGGCGCTCGCGCTGGGCCGCGATCTCCGTGTCGTCGCGCTCCTCGCAGGCGAGCAGCTCTCCCGCGAGGTCCTCCCCCACCTCGCGGGCGAGGCCGCGGAGCAGCTCGCGCGCGCGCTCGCGCTGCTGGTCGGCGGCGAGCCGGATCCCGAGCCCGAACTCCGCATTGTCCTCGAAGAGCGAGTTGGCCCACGCCGGCCCGCGCCCGTCGCTGCCGGCCGACCAGGGCGTGGTCGGCAGGTTGCCGCCGTAGATCGACGAGCAGCCCGTGGCGTTCGCCACCACCAGCCGGTCGCCGAAGAGCTGGGTCAGGAGCTTCAGGTAGGGCGTCTCGCCGCAGCCGGCGCAGGCGCCGGAGAACTCGAACAAGGGCTCGATCGACTGGCTGCCCTTGAGCGTCGACATGTCCACCGAGTGCCGCTCGGGCGACGGCAGGGCGAGGTAGAACTCCCAGTCCGCGCGCTCGCGCTCGAGGTGCGGCCCCTTGGGCTGCATGTCGAGCGCCTTGTGCTTGGCGCTCTCCTTGCTGCGCGCCGGGCAGACCTCGGCGCAGATCCCGCAGCCGGTGCAGTCGTCGGGCGCGAGCTGGATCGTCATGCGCCAGCCCTCGTCCGCGCCGGCGCGCGGCAGCGAGCGGAAGCCCTCGGGCGCGCCCTCCAGCCGCTCGGCCGGGAAGGGCTTCATGCGGATCGCGGCGTGCGGGCAGACCAGCGGGCAGAGCGCGCACTGGGTGCACAGGGTCTCGTCCCAGACCGGGATCTCCTGCGCGATGCTGCGCCGCTCGTAGCGCGCCGTCCCGAGCGGGAAGGTCCCGTCCGGAGGCAGCGCGCTCACCGGCAGGAGGTCGCCTTGGCCGGCGAGGATGCGCTCGGTCACGCGCTGCACGAAGTCCGGCGCGGACTCCGGCAAGCGCCCCGCGCGGCGCGGCTGGGCGTCCGCGCGCGGCGGGAGCTCGACCTCGCGCAAGCCCACGAGCGCGCGGTCGACCGCGTCCTGGTTGCGCTGCACGATGCTGGCCCCGCGCTTGGCGTAGGTCTCGGCGATCGAGAGCTTCAGCGCTGCGATCGCCTCGTCGCGCGGCAAGAGGCCCGAGAGCGCGAAGAAGCAGGCCTGCAGCGCGGTGTTGATGCGCCCGGCGAGGCCCGCCTCGCGGGCGACGCGGTGGGCGTCGACGACCCACAGGCGCAGCCTCAGCTCGAGGACCCGCTCCTGCACCTCGCTCGGGAGGTGCGACCACGTCTCGCGCGCCGGCCAGGGGCTGTTCAGGAGCAAGGTCGCGCCGGGCCGGGCGGCCTCGAGCACGTCGTAGCGCTCGAGGAAGTGGAACTGGCTGCAGGAGACGAAGCCGGCGCTCTTCACCAGCCACGGCGCGCGGATCGGCCGCGGCGAGAAGCGCAGGTGTGACACGGTCAACGAGCCGGCCTTCTTCGAGTCGTAGACGAAGTAGCCCTGGGCGAAGAGCGGCGTGGACTGGCCGGCGATCTCGACCGTGCTCTTGCTCGCCCCGACCGTGCCGTCGCTGCCGAGCCCCCAGGAGACCGCGCGCAGCACGTCGTCGGGCTCGAGGTCGAGCGCGCGATCCCAGACCAAGCTCGTGTGCGTGACGTCGTCGACGATGCCGACCGTGAAGTGGCGCTTGGGCTCGGGCCGCTCCAGCTCCTCGAAGACCGCGATGGCCATCGCCGGCG
Source organism: Planctomycetota bacterium (assembly GCA_035546375.1). GTDB lineage: Bacteria > Planctomycetota > UBA1135 > UBA1135 > DATKBQ01. The sequence continues at coordinate 13,933 of DATKBQ010000737.1, forward strand.
TGAACTCCTTGGAGGAGAGGCCGAAGCGCCCCCCGATAACATCCGGGACATCGGGCGCATCCGGGATTGGAGGGCCCCCGTGCACGTCGCGCCAGGCTTCCGCCAGCGCGACGACCACGTCCTGGTACAGGGGCTCGCCCGCGGCGCCCGGCTCCTTGACCCGGTCGAGCACAGCGATCTTGCGCACGCTCGCGGGCAGCGCGGCGGCCAGCGCCCGGGCATCGAGGGGACGGAACAGCCGCACCTGGAGCAGGCCGACGCGCTCGCCGCCCGCCGCGAGGTGCTGGACGGCCGCTCGCACCGCGTCGGCGCCCGAGCCCATGACCACCACCACGCGCTCGGCCGCGGGGTGGCCGTCGTAGTCGAAGAGCCGGTAGCGCCGCCCGCACAGGCTCGCCAGGCGGTCCATCTCCTCCTGCACGATGCGCGGCAGCTCCAGGTAGAACGGGTTCGCCGCCTCGCGCGCCTGGAAGAAGACGTCGGGGTTCTGCGCGGAGCCGCGCAAGACCGGCCGCTCGGGCGAGAGGGCCCGCTTGCGGAAGGCCGCGATGGCGCGCGGATCGAGCAGGGCGCCCAGCGCCTCGTCGGCGAGCGGCTCGATCTTGGCGATCTCGTGGGACGTGCGGAAGCCGTCGAAGAAGTGCAGGAAGGGCACGCTGGCGCGCAGCGTCGCCGCGTGGGCCACGGCCGCGAGGTCCTGCGCCTCCTGGACCGACCCCGAGGCCAGGATCGCCCAGCCCGTGGCCCGCGCCGCCATCACGTCGCCGTGGTCGCCGAAGATCGACAGCGCGTGGGTCGCCACCGTGCGCGCGGCGACGTGGATCACCGCCGGCAGGAGCTGGCCGGCGATCTTGTACATCTCGGGGATCATCAGGAGCAGGCCCTGCGACGCCGTGAAGGTCGTCGCGAGCGAGCCCGACTGGAGCGCCCCGTGCACGGCGGCGGCGGCGCCGGCCTCGCTCTGCATCTCGATCACCCGCGGCAGCAAGCCGAAGAGGTTGCGCCGGCCGGCGGCCGACCACTCGTCGGACAGCTCCCCCATCGCCGACGCCGGGGTGATCGGGTAAATCGCGATCACCTCGCTGGCGCGGTAGGCGACGTCCGCGGCGGCGTGGTTGCCGTCGAGGGTGACGAAGCACCTCGCGGCCACGCGCTCGGAAGACGTCGACGTGGGATCGGGGAGCGTTGCGGTCCGGGTTTGCATGCGTGTCCCTTGCGGCTCGTCCTCCACCCTTCCCCCTTCCACTCGTGGAGAAAGGGGCAGCCCCCGCGGGAGATCGGGAGGGTTGTCCCTCACCGTCCCGCGGGGGCGCCCGTCATCCCCCCACGCCGGCTAGGCCGGCACCACCTCGACTTCCTCACCACACAGCTCGCGGAAGAACTCGGCGAGCTGCCGGTCGTCGAAGCCGTCCCAGCCGTCGCAGGTCTGGTGCTCCCTGGCTTGGGTGTCGCAGGCGACCTCCGTTCCCAGGACCCGCTGGCGGGCGAGCTGCCAGCGGTTGGCCAAGTCCTCCAGCTCGGCGCGGGTGACGCCCGGACGGTTCTTCGCGATCCAGCCGTAGCGGTGCTTCAGCTCGCCGAAGGTCCACTGGGAGAAGCCATGGCAGTAGATCCCGAGCCTCGCCGCGGCGAGGCAGAGGCAGGTGTCGTCGTCGGTGCGCTCGAGGAGCTTCGCGCGCAAGGACTCGACGATCTGCGCTCGGCTGAGGTGCTTCATGGCCGGGCCTCATCGAGCAAACGGCAGGCCGAACGGAGAAGCACCCGGAAGTTCGCGCATGGGCGCTGCCGCGCGGCTTCCGGGACCCTCCGAAACCGGGCGATGGCCCGCGCCGCCGCCCGGAAGGCGCGGGGGAACGCGCGCCGGTGCGGAAGACTTCGCACTGCCCAGACCGATCGCTAGGATCTGCGCGCGGCCTCCGGGGCCCGCGCGGGTGGCGCGGCGCTTGCGGAGGCACGCGCGGTCATGCACGCGCCGACCGGTGATCGCAGACCTCGCGCTCGAGCCTACCCATGGGCACGCAGCCCCGCCGTTGCCGGCCCTGCCGCGCACACGGGCGACGGTGCGGCCCGGAGCGAGAAGCCTCCACGAGCTCATGATCGCGCTGGATCGCCGGCCCGGCGGTAGGGACCGTCCGCCGGACGGGACGGTGGGCCTCGCGCCCGCCGGCTCGCCCGGCGGACGCGCACCCGCCCTGGCGCTGCTCGCCGCGCTCGGCCTCGGCTGCGCGAGCGAGCCGCCGCGGAGCGAGCCGGCGCCGGCAGTCGCCCAGGAGCCCGAAGCGAGCGAGCCGGAGGCGGATCCGGAAGGCGGCGAACCGCAAGAGCCCTCGACCTCGGGCTCCATTCCCCAGACGGCCGCTCCTGCAGCGGAGCCGAAGGCTTCCGGCTCGAGCTCCCCCCTGCACGGCTCGCTCACGAGCGTCTGGCGCGGGCGCCTGGGGAAGAGCGAGCACGACAACGATCTCTACGGGCTGCTCGCGCTCGACTACGGCGACTCCACCCGCGACAAGTGGACCGGGCACTTCATCGGCCGGCTCGCCGCCGACCTCGACGGCGACGGCACGGGCCCGTTCTTCCAGCTCGACGACACGCTGGGCGACGACGTCGACTTGCGCCTCTACGACGCCTACGCCGAGGGCCACGGGGTCGGGCCGCTCGAGAGCCTGCGCCTCGGCCGGCAGCGGATCTCGGACACGCCGGCCTTCGTCTGGTTCGACGGGGCGCGCGCCGAGACCAAGCCGCGCGGGAAGAGCGCCCTGCAGTTCGGCGCCTGGGGCGGCATCCCCGTCCACCTCTACGAGTCGGGCGACTCCAAGGACCTGGTCGCCGGGCTCTACCTCCAGGGCCGACCCTGGACCGGCGGACGCCTGCGCTTCGACTGGATGCACCTGGAGGACGACGACGACGGCGCCGACCACGAGGACGACCTGCTCGGCCTCTCCGCGTGGCAGAGCCTCGGCGAGCGGCTGCGGCTCGAGACGAGCTACACGCGCCTGGAGGGCGAGGACCGCGACGTCTCCGCCCGCGCGACCTGGAGCGATGCGAAGGACGACCTCCAGCTCCAGGCGTCTTACTATCGCCTGCTCGAGACCCAGGAGGCCCTGGCGCTGGAGATCGATCCCTTCTTCACGACGCTCTTCGAGCTCTTCCCCTACGAGCAGGCGCGGCTCCTCGCCTCGAAGCGCCTCGGCGAGAAGGTCGGCGTGCAGGCCGGCCTGGACGTGCGCCGCGTGGACGACGAGGACGACGAGGGGCTCTTCAACCGCGACTTCGAGCGCGGCTTCGCGACCCTCACCCTCGACGAGGTCCTGCCCAGCGACGTCACCCTCGCCCTCACCGGCGAGGTCTGGGACGGCGACGGGAGCGACATCGAGACCTGGGGCGCCGACCTCTCGCGGCGCTTCCGCGACGACCTCACGGCCTCGCTCGGGAGCTACTACGCGCTCTTCAAGTCGGATCTCTTCACCGCGAGCGAGCGCGAGGACGTGCGCACGTGGTACACGAGGCTGCGCTGGAAGAACACGAAGAGCACGACCTGGGACCTGCGCTACGAGGCGGAGGACACGGACTTCGGCTGGTTCCACCTCTTGCGGCTGGGGCTCACATGGCGCTTCTGAGCGGGCACGGGAAGGGCGGGAAGGCGGCGCTGGCGGCGATGCTCGCGAGCGCCGCCGGCTGCATGCTCCTGGACCGCGGGGCCGCCCCGGAGAGCCGCTCGCCCTTCAGCCACCGGATCCACGCCGAGGAGGGGCTCGACTGCTCCGACTGCCACGGCGATGCGGCAGAAGGCGAGCCGCGCATGCCGGTCCTGGCGCAGTGCCAGCTCTGCCACGAGGAGCTGGACGCCGAGAAGCCGCCCGAGAAGCAGGCCGCCACGGTGCTCGCCGCCCGCGCGGCTTTCGCGGACCCGTGGGCAGGGGACGACGTGATCTTCGCGCACCCTCCGCACCTGGCGGCGGAGCTGGAGTGCGGCGCGTGCCACGCGGGCGTCGGCGAGAGCGAGAGCCTGCGGCGCGGCGAGCGGCTCTCCATGGAGGCCTGCATGGACTGCCACGCGCGCCTCGGCGCGCCGAACGAGTGCGCGACCTGCCACACCACGATTCGCGCCGACGAGCCGCCTGAGAGCCACGAGCACAACTGGAGACGTGTGCACGGCCAGGTGGCGCGCGCGGGGACCGACCAGCGCTCCGATCGCTGCTCGCTCTGCCACACCGAGACCTCCTGCGTCTCCTGCCACCTGGACCAGCCGCCGGAGAACCACACGAGTTTCTGGCGCCTGCGCGGCCACGGGGTCGCCGCGGCCCTCGACCGCCAGGGCTGCGCCACCTGCCACCGCTCGGACTCCTGCGAGAGCTGCCACGAGGAGGTCCTGCCGCTCTCCCACTCAGGCATGTGGGGCGGCACGAAGAGCACGCACTGCCTCTCGTGCCACTTCCCGCTGAAGGCCGAGACGTGCTTCGTCTGCCACAAGGACACGCCGAGCCACCTGCTCGCGCCGCCCAAGCCGCCCGACCACACGCCGGGGATGAACTGCCGCCAGTGCCACGGGAACGGCGCGCCGCTGCCGCACGTCGACAAGGGCGACAACTGCAACATGTGCCACCTGTGAGGGTGGAACCCGGGCGCCGGCCGAGCGCGCGAGGAGGATGGGCCGCGGCGGAGCGGTTGCGCGGCCCGAGGCCGGCGTGGCTTCAGCGCGCCGCGCCGCTCTCGATCGGGCTCGATCGGCTCCCGGGCAGCGCCGCCGAGGGTTCCGTTCGCACCGCGACCTTGCGCGCCACGACCGCGACGCGGCTTCCGTCGGCGTAGTTGTCGACGTCGTCGACGCCCAGGCCGGCCGGGAAGCCCACCGGCAGGACCTCGGGCTCGAAGCCGAGCGTGCGCAGGTGCGCGAGGAGCTTGTCCAGGTTGGGCACGACCTTCACGCGCGTCTCGGGAATCGCATTGAAGAAGAGCTCGCCGGGCTCTTCGACCAACTCCTCCGCCGCATCGCCGACGCGCGTGTCCACGATCAGGACCTCGCGCGTCACCTCCGCGGCCCAGGAGAGGATCTCGCGGTAGTTGGGGACGTGGTAGAGGATCCCCGCGCACAGGGTGACGTCGTACGGGCCGAGCTCGCGCAGCGCCTTCCAATCCGCCGGGTCGGAGACGTTGCCCTGCAGGAAGCGGTAGCTCCCCTCGGGGAGGAAGGCGTTGCTCGACCAGTACAGCTCGGCCTGGCGCCGGTAGAGGTCGCGGCCCTCCATGCCGACGACGCGCGCGGCACCGCGCTCGGCGTAGCGCGCGGACCACCAGGCGCTGTTGCAGGCGAGCTCGAGCACGCTCTTGCCGCGCAAGTCGACGCGGCGCCCGACCTCGTCGACCAGCAAGCTCGAGCGGCAGGCGGCGCGGTGCTGGAGGTAGTCCGCGGTGACGTGCGTGCCGACGCCGGGCGTGACCTGGAGGTTCTTCAGGGTCACCGGGTAGAACCACGGGTGCAGCGCCTTGATCTCGTCGACCAGCTTCCAATCGACGGTGTCGAGGACCTCGTCGGGGTAGGGCGCTGCGCCCGCCGCCAGTCGCGAAGCCGCCGGCGCAAGCTCCGCCGCCGGCGCGGCGAGCTCCGTCGCGGCCTTCGCGGCGCGCACGCGCATGTCGCGGCCGAATTTCGCGGCGACGCGCCAGGTCTGGGTGATCGGGCCGAACTCGACCGCGCCGAAGCCCGCCTTGCGGAGCTCCGCGGCGAGCGCGCGCTTCGACCAAGCCCACTTGTGGATCTGGGGCACGCCCTCCTCGGCGATATCCGGCGGCCAGCCGTAGAGGCCGATCATGCCGAGGTCGATGCCGCGCTCGTCCCGGTGCTTGCCGAGGATGCGGATGCACGCGTCGAGGTCGGGGAGCTCGAGGAACAGCTCGCCCCCCGGCGCGAGCACCCGATGCCACTCCTTCAGCGCGGCGAGGGCCTGGTCGTAGGTCAGGTGCTCGAAGAGGTGGCAGGCCTCGATCACCGCCGCCGAGCCGTCCTCGAAGGCCGGCAGCGACTCGACGCAAGACACCAGGTCCGGCTTCACGGCCGGGTTCGCGTCGACGTTGACCCAGCCCTCGCGGCGCTCGGAGCCGCAGCCCAGGTGCAGGCGCAAGCCGCCGCCCTGCTCCTCGGCGCGCATCCGCCGCTCGGGCGGAAGCTCCGCACGCACGGCCGAGCGGCCGCGCTCGCGGAGCTCCTCGCGCGCGAAGCCGCTCGCCCACAGCGCCTTGTGCTCGCGGAACGTATCGACCTCGATCGCGTGCCCGGCGGTGGCGCGCCAGAAGGCCTCGTCCCAGTTGTCCCCGTAGCGCTCGCGGAAGTAGTCGTACGCGAAGCGCTTCGCGCGCCGCTGGTACTCCTCGCGCGAGATGGTGTTCGTGCCCTTCGCCCCGTACGTGCTGCCGCCGAGATGGCGGTAGCTCACGTCGTCCGAGTAGGCGACGAACCAGCCGTGCAGGTAGAGCCGGTGAGCGAGCTCGTGGATCGCGCCCCAGCAGTAGCGGAACGCCGGGTCGAGGAAGCCGACCTCCTCGAGCGCGCTCGCCCTCATCATGAAGCCCAGGTAGTCGCAGGTCGCGACCGCACGCCAGCCGCCGCCCGGACGCGGCGCCGCGGAGGGGTATCCGCCCTCGGCGTGGGTCGGCGAGAGGATCGCCATGCGGCTCTCCTTCTCCAGGGTCTCGACCAGGATGCGCGCCGCATCGACTCCGCTCTCGAAGACGACGTCGTTCATCAGCACCCAGTAGTAGTCGTAGTCGCCCTTCAGGCGCGCCGCCTGGAGCGCCAGGTTGTGCCCGTAGCACTTGCCGCGGAAGTCGGGGTCGGGGTACCACAGGGTGCTGTGCGGCGAGAGCTTGTCGCGGTCGCTGCCGCACTCGACCACGTAGAGGTCGTAGGGGATCCTCGTCGAGGCCTCGAGGGCCGCCGCCATGGCCTCGACCAGGTCGGGGCGGTTGCGGGAGGCGACCAGGACGGCGATCTTCATGCGTAGCTCTCCTCGCGGTGGATCAGCCGCACTTGGGTCTCCTCGGACTGCATGCGGCGCTTGATCTCCTCGGCGACGATGTAGGAGCGGTGGCGTCCGGAGGAGCAGCCGAGCCCGATGCGCACGTCGTCGTCGCACTCGAGCAGGGTGTGGATCAGCGGCACCGCGACCTCGAGGAAGGCCTGGCACAGGGGCTGCTCCAGGACGAAGTCGCGCATCTCCGCTCCCGGCTGCGCGAACAGGCCCCAGCGCTCCTCGCGCGCGGGGTTCTTCAGGAAGCTGACGTCGAAGTAGTAGTTCGTGTTGGGCGACCCGAACTTGAAGCCGAAGGTCACCAAGGTCAGGTGCCGGCGATGGGGCATGGAGGCTCCTGGGTCCTCGGGGGCTCGCGGACGCTTCGACGGGGGCGGCCGATCGACTCCTCTTTCGGCCGCCTGGGCCAGGACTTGAGCGCGCGCAACGGCGCGCCGCACGACCTCCCGGGAACGGGAGAGTGTGAGGGCCCTTTCGGTCGCCACGCGCGGGCCTCGAGGAGCCCTCGCGCGACTCCGCGGACTTTCGCGCGCGGTGCATGGGCACACGGTCCCGCCGTGGAGGCGGGGCCGGGTGCTCGCACGGGAGCCCTGCGCGCCTCGCCGGCCGCGAAGAATCACCTGCGGGTGCGAAATCCTGCGCAGCCGCCAATCGCGTAGCCGGGTACCGGATCCTGCATCTCGTGCTGCGCGGACGCGCAGATTCGCAGGAAGCTCAAGAGGGTATGTCTTTTGCTTGTCGGCCTCCGGTGATTGCCTCGGCCGAGCCGCCAGCGCGCCCTCGGGTCCTCTTTCGACCTGGTGCGCGCTGGCGTTACACTTCCACGCGGCAGGACCCGGAGGAGCCATGGTCTCGACCCTAGCGCGTCATCGCGACGCCGCCGGAATCCGGCGGCGGATCTCGTACGGTTCGTGGACGGGCGCGGCGCTGGCGCTGGCGCTCGCTTGCGCTGGTGGCTGCACCGGCGACGAGGGCGACACCGGCCCGCCCGGCCCTCCGGGGCCGGGCGGCGGCGGACCGACGAACTCGGTCCTGGAGCAGGGCGACACGCCGCCGGGCGTGAACGTCGCGCTGGTCGCGCTCTCCGGCGGCAGCGGCGCCGGCGGCTCCTTCAAGGTCGGCGACAAGATCACGGCGCGCTTCACGCTCACCAAGGACGACGGCACCGCCTGGGACATCGCGGAGATGGCCACCGGGCGCGCGCTCGTCTCCGGCCCCACCTTCAACTACCAGCGCGTCCTCCCGGAGGTCTCGAACGTCGCGACGGCCGCGGTGCGCAACGCCGACGGATCCTACAGCTACACCTTCGCGGCGGGCATTCCGGCCGTGTACGCGCCGCCCTTGAACGACACGCCGACCTTCGGCGTCGAGGACGGCGAGCTGACCGGCCAGCCGCTGCTCGCCGGCACGTACACGCTCGGGCTGTACCTCGCCTGGAACTACACGGTCGACGGCCAGGGCTTCCGCGACGTCGGCAACACGACGGCGGACTTCCTCTTCGGCGGGGCGACCACGATCGAGCACCGTGAGGTCGTGCTCCAGCAGAACTGCAACAACTGCCACCAGGACCTGCAGGCCCACGGCGGGCTGCGGCACGAGGTGACCCTGTGCCTGTTGTGCCACACCGCCGGCGCGGAGGACCGCAACGACCCCAGCGTGGCCGGTGGAACGCCGGACGTGACCATCGACTTCAAGGTCATGATCCACAAGCTCCACGCCGGCCGTCACCTGCCTTCGGTGCTCGGCGTGGACACGAACCCCGACGGGTCCAGGAACTACGGCGCGACGCCCAAGCCCTACCAGATCGTCGGCTTCGGCAACTCGATCCACGACTACTCGGAGGTTTCCTTCCCCGCCTGGCCCTGGGGCCTGATCGCGATGCCTCGCGACCAGGGCTACACCGCGCTGCCCGCCGCCGCCAAGGCGCAGGAAAACGCGATCCGCACCGGTCCCGCCGACTGCGCGGCGTGCCACGGCGATCCGGACGGTCCCGGACCTCTCGCGGCGCCGGCGCAGGGTGACCTGCACAAGTCGCAGCCGGCCCGCAACTCGTGCGGCTCGTGCCACGACGACGTCAACTGGGGGTTCCCCTACACCGCGAACGGCCAGACGATGCCGTCGCAAGCGAACAACTCGAACTGCGTGCTGTGCCACGAGCAGTCCGGCGGGGCCCTGGCGATCGAGGACGCGCACCGCCACCCGCTGCACGATCCGACCTTCAACCCCGGACTGAACATCGACGTCCTGGCGGTCGACGAGGCGGGTGCGAGCAACGGCAACGGGAACCTCGACCCCGGCGAGAAGGTCTCGGTGACGTTCACGATGACCGATGATGCTGGCGCGGCGGTCCTGCCGTCGGTCGCCGGGGCGTCCCTGAGCGTGGTCCTCTCGGGCCCGACCCACAACTACAACCTGCTGCTCAACGGCTCGATCCCGACCCCCGCGCTGAGCGGCGCCCAGCCGTTCACGGTCCCGCTCCCGAGCCTTGTCCAGCTCGAGTTCCTGGGCGACTCCACGGTCGGGCTCGACGTCTTCACCACGGCCTTCACCCCCCACTGGGACGTTGCGGGGGCGCTCACCAGCGTCCTCGTGCGCACTGCCTCCTCGTCGAGCACGACGCTGGCCGCGCCGGCGAGCGCGCCCCAGAACTACGTGGACGTGGCGAGCGGAGCGGCCTTCGCGCGCGACGACTACGTGGTGATCGACGACGGCGTGGCGGGCTCCGAGGAGTACCTCAGGCTGCAGTTCGTCGACGGCAATCGCTTGTGGTTCTCGTCGCCGGCGACCTCGAGCTACAAGGCGGGGCTCGGGGCCGACCACCCCGCCGGCGCGACGCTGACCAAGGTCACGCTGGTCACGAAGGTCGCCGGGACCGACTACGCGCTGGACCCCGCGCTCGGCACGATCACCGAGCTGATCGAGTTCGGGGCGGGCAACGCGGTGCTCGCGACCTACACCAGCGACTTCGTGATGCCCGCGAGCTACCCGCTGGCGCTGAACGACACGCCGGACCTGGGCGAGGCCTGGGGCGAGTGGACCGGCAAGGCGCTGGTCGACGGCACCTACTCGGTGAGCATCTGGGGCAGCCGGGCGCTGACGCTCAACCTCTATGGCGAGGCGAACGCCTACCGGGGCACCTCCGAGGCGCACCTGGCGGACTTCCTGGTCGGCGCGGCGACGACCGTCGAGCCCTACTCGCTCATCTCGAGCGGCCAGAACTGCAACGACTGCCACCAGGACGTCTACTTCCACGGCGGCGGGCGGCGCGGCTTCGACGCCTGCGTCCTGTGCCATGGCACGGCCGGCAGCGAGGACCGGCCCCAGTACGTCGCCGCCAACGCGCCGCCCACCACCGGGGCGACGATCAACCTGCGCACCATGCTGCACAAGATCCACATGGGCGCTGAGCTGGCGAACGCCTCGACCTACACGCTGGTCGGCTTCGGCTCGGCGGGGTGGCCGAACAACTTCACCCCCCACACCTACGAGCACGTCGAGTTCCCGGCGCTGCCGCAGGGCACGAAGAACTGCCAGTCGTGTCACGGCGCCGGCAACACCGCCTGGCACGAGCCCGCCGAGCGCGACCACCCGACGATGCAGGGCGTGCCCGTCCTCGAGTGGCGCGCGGTCTGCAACTCCTGTCACGACTCGAGCGCGGCGACCGCGCACATCGACCTGATGACCACCACCTCCGGCGTCGAGTCCTGCTCGGTCTGCCACCAGCCGGGCAAGGAGTGGAACGTCCCGAAGATGCACAAGAGCTACTGAGTGCGATGACCTCCGCCCAAGCGAACGAGCGACTGGCACGCGTCGAGCTGCGCGTGCTGGCCCTCTTGCTCGCGCTCGGCCTGGCCTCCTTCCTGGGGATGGCCTGGCTGCTCGAGGGGCGTGCGCCCGGCGAGGCTGCCGCGCCCCGCGCAGCGGTGGACGCGATGCCCCGCGCACCGGCGGATGCGACGCCATCGGCGGAGGACCTCGGACGGCCCGTGGCCACGCCGCAAGGTGCGCGCACCGCCCAGGACTCGCCGGCGGCGCCGGAGCCCCCGCAGATTCTTGCAAGCCGGGACGGGGACCCGCTGCGCGATCCGATCGCCCGCGCCGGGGAGCGCGAGCACTACGGGCGCTTTGCGCGGATGGCGGCGGGCGATCCGAGCGTCCTCGAGGATCAGGCCTCGAGGGTGCTCTTCGGCGCCGGGCCGGACAGCGAGAAGGTCGCCCTCCTGCGCGCCCTGGCGGACTGCGGCTCGACCGAGACCGGCGCGTGGCTCGAGACCGCCGTCCGCCGGCTGCCCGACGAGCCCAGCGCCGCGGCCGAGTCCGTTCCGGCCTTCGCCCTGCAGCGCCTCGCCGGCCGAGCCGCCGCCGACCCGCTCGCTCGCGCATCGCTCGAGCGCATCGCCTTCGGGCCGGGCCGGCCGGCGCCGGAACGGCTGCGCCGCCAAGCCGCGACGGCCCTGGCCGAGCACGCCTCGCCGGGCGAGCTTGCGCGCATGGCCGCCGACCTCGCCGGCGAGGAGAGCGCTCTGCTCCGCAGCTCGGTGCTCGAGGCGCTGTCGCGCAACCCCGATCCCGACGCCGTGGCGGCGGCCTTCGGCTCGCTGCCGCAGCGCGAAGACTCGCTGCATCCGACCCAGGAGCCGTGATCCGGCTCTCCGATCCCTGCAAGCCCCGGAGCTCCACCGAACCATGACACGCGCATCCCTCGATCGATCCCAGGCCCTGCGTCTCGCCGCCGCGGCGCTCGCCTTCGCGGTGCTCTTCGGGCTCGTCAACGCCCAGGACAAGGAGGCCAAGAAGCCCGCGGCGACGGCCAACAAGTACATCGGAGCCGCCAAGTGCAAGAACTGCCACTCGGCAGCCGAGTCGGGCAACCAGTACGCGGCCTGGCAGGCGACCCACCACTCCAAGGCCTTCGAGACGCTCGCCACCGACGAGGCGAAGCGCATCGCCAAGGAGAAGGGCATCGACGACCCCCAGAAGAGCGATGCGTGCTTGCGCTGCCACGTCACGGCCTTCGGCCTGCCCGAGGACCAGATCAAGAAGGGCTTCGATCCCAAGCTCGGCGTGCAGTGCGAGACCTGCCACGGCCCCGGCGACAACCACGTGAAGGCGCGCATGGCGGCGGTGGCCAAGGCGGCCGGGGCCGGCGAGATCCCCAAGGGTCCCCAGCCGATCGACGAGAGCGAGATGTCGAGCAAGATCGGCATGGAGACCTGTCTGGGCTGCCACAACGAGCAGAGCCCGACCTTCAAGCCCTTCTGCTTCTGCGAGCGGGCCGCGACGATCCGCCACCTCGATCCGCGCAAGACCCACGCTCCCGGGGCGATCCAGGAATGCGCTTGCGAGGATCCCTGCCCCTGCGTGCACGGCGACCGTCCCGACGGCAAGCCCTGCTGCGCCCCGGCCAAGGAAGTCAAGTAGCGCGAGCTCGAGGCGCGTAGCACCGAGGGGCGGCGCTCTCGTGGACGAGTTCCGACCTTGCCCGGCTCGGCCGGATTCGGGCAGACTGCGCGCCGCGCCGGCGGCGGAGGGTGGCGCGCCGAAAGGAGCAGCATGATCCTGGTGCTCGATCCCGACACCCCGCCCGAGCGGATCGCGGCGCTCGGAGGCGAGGTCGAGGCGCTCGGCTGGAGCTGGGAGGCCTCGCGCGGCGCGGAGCAGTTGGTGATCGCCCTCTCGGGCGCCGGCGACGCCGCCCGGCTCGAAGAGGCGCTCGCCCGCCACGGCGACGTGGACGTGATCCCGATCCTGAGCGGCCGCGAGTACCGGCTGCTTCGCGCTCGGCGACGCTTCATGGCCGGCCTAGCCGGCGGTCTCGGCGTCCTGACGGCGGCCGGCATAGCCCTCCCGATCGTCGGCTTCCTCCTGCCCCCTCGCCGGCGCTTCGAGGACGCGAGCCGCGTGCTCGCGGCGGGCACCGGCGACATCCCGGAGAACGGGGCGAGGCTGGTGCGCTTCCAGGGGCGGCCGGTCCTGGTCATCCACCGCGAGGGCGGACGCTACTACGCCTTGAGCGCCATCTGCACGCACATGAACGTCTGCCAGCTCGAGTGGGACTCCGGGCGCCGGCAGCTCCTGTGCCCCTGCCACGGCGGCGCCTTCGACGTGTACGGCAACGTCGTGCAGGGCCCGGCCTCGGTGCCGCTCGAGCGCTACGGGATCGAGCGGATCGGCGATCAGCTCTTCGTGAGCCGGGAGGCGTGAGCGGGTGCGCGCCGGCGAGCGAGGGTTCGTGTCGGCGGTGTGGGCGGTGCTGCGCTCCCCCGTACCGCCGGACTACCGCGGCTGGCTGCGCTTCGGCTGGCTGCTGCTGCTCCTGTTCCTGGTCCAGGTGGTCACGGGGACGCTGCTCTCGTTCTACTACCAGCCGGCTCCGCTCGAGGCCGCCCTGAGCACGAAGTCCATCATGCGCGACGTGAGCTGGGGCTGGCTGGCGCGCGGACTGCACCACGGGGCGGCGCAGGGGATGATCGTCCTCGGGATCTTGCAGCTGGTGCGTGTGACGATCCAGCGTTCCTGGCGCTGGCCGACCTCGGGGAGCTGGTACATCGGTCTCGCGCTCCTGGCGCTGAGCGTCGTCCTCGCGTTCACCGGCGGGCTCCTGACCTGGGACCACGACGCGTATTGGAGCGTGAGCCGCGCCATCCAGCGCCTGGAGGCCCTGCCGCTCGTCGGCCACTACCTCGCGCCGATGGTGCGCGGCGGCGACGAGATCGGCGCGACCACGCTCAGCCGGCTCTACTCGATGCACGCCCTGGTGCTCCCCTGGCTAGTCTTCCTCTTGGTGCTCGCCAACCTGTGGCTGCTCGCCCGGCGCGCGCGCTGGAGGGGCCGGCCGTGATCGTCGTCCTCGAGCGCGGGAGCAGCTCCGCGCAGGTCGCCGCGGTGGTCGCCGAGCTCGAGCGGCGCGGGCTCACGGTGCGGGCCGTGAACGCCTCCGAGCGGGTCTTGATCCACGTCGTCGAGGGATCGACGCGCTCGGTGCGCGCCGTGCTGAAGATGGAGCCCGTCCAGGGCCTGATCCCGACCTCGGGCCCGCGCGTGCGGCGCGAGGGCCGGCGCTTCTACCCCTACCACTTCATCGGCTGGTCCGCGGGAGCCCTGCTCCTCCTCGCCGTGCTCGTCCTCCTGGCGGGATTCTTCCCGCCGGGGCTCGGCGCCGAGGTCGACGTCACCGCGCCCCCCGCCGGGAGCACCTACCCGTGGTACCTGCGCCTGCCGGCGCAGGCGCTCGCTCGCCTGCCCGGATGGCTCGCGACG